>NZ_JBHWMB010000018.1:100094-127667 GCF_042730015.1 Streptomyces sp. NPDC059957
CTTCTTTTCTTACTTTTGTTTTCCGTCGTGGGTTTTCGTTCTCCTCTCCTTTGGTGCCCTTCCCCCCCCCCCCCCCCCTGCCCCACTGTCGTACCCCGGGCGGGGCCGGGCCGGGTGGGCCGGCGTCGGCGGTCGGCCGCGGGCCGGTGGTGGGCCGCTGCGCGGGGCATTCCCCCACCCCGCCCCTTTCCGAAACCGGGGCTCCGCCCCGGACCCTTCGGGGCCTCCGCCCCCGGACCCTGTGGGTGAACCTCCGGCTCGAGCCCGGGTCTTGGGGCCGGGATGTCCGGTATGAGGCCGGTCCGTTCGTCCTCGGTTTCAGTCGGGACGGAATTCGGGACGGAATTCGGGACGATCAAGGACCAAAGTCCTGCAACCCGGAATTTATGGGCCATTCGGCTGGAACCCCGCATCCCCGACCGACGTCCTGACCAGTGCGAGCTCACACGGCGGACGTCGATATGGGGAGTTGAGACAGCACATGGGGTTCATGACGCGCACGCAGATGCGGGGTACGAAGGCACGGATCGCCGTCGTCGGAGCGGTGGTCGCGGTGGCCGCGACCGCGTGGGGGGTTACGGCGCTGGTCGACCCGGGCCACGACATCAACCACCGCCCCGTCTCCCGGCAGTCCGACGACCTGGCGCAGGGGGGTGGCGACGGCGAGCCGAAGGCGCCCGGGAAGCCGGGCGGGCAGGTCCCGGAGGGCATAGCCCACGCGTCGGAGAAGGGCGGCGACGCGGTCAACATCACCATCGACGACGGACCCGACCCCAAGTGGACCCCGAAGGTGCTCGAGGTACTGAAGAAGTACGACGTGAAGGCGGTCTTCTGCATGATCGGGCCGCAGGCCAAGGCCCACCCCGACCTGGTCAAGAAGGTCGTCGCCGGCGGCCACCGGCTCTGCGACCACACGATGGACCACAACACCGGGATGGACAAGAAGCCGCTCGCCTACCAGCAGCAGCAGATCCTCGACGCGAAGAAGCAGATCGAGGACGCCGCGGGCGGCGGAGCCAAGGTGGAGTACTACCGGGCCCCCGGCGGCGCGTTCACCCCCGAGAGCCGGGCCCTGGCAGCCGCCAACGGCATGCGCCCGCTCGGCTGGAACGTCGACACCAAGGACTTCAGCAAGCCGGGCGTCGCGGCGATCGTCGGCACCGTCAAGGCCGAGATAGGCAACGGCCCGACCGTCCTCTTCCACGACGGCGGCGGCGACCGGACCCAGAGCGTCGAGGCCCTCGACCAGGTCCTGGCCTGGCTGAAGGAGCAGGGCCGGCCCACCGGCTTCCCCGTGGTCACCGGCCCCAGCGCCTGACCCGCAGCGGCCGCCTGACATGCCGTCCGGTGGCGAACGGGTGAGGGTCGACGCTCCGGCGGCGCCCGAGGTGTTCCCTGGTCGCGCGCGCAAGCCCGGCCGGATCCCGTACGGGTGAAAGGGCGCCCGGTGTCGTTCCGGCCCGCCGGAGGGTCCCGTTGGTCCGGGCATGAACCGCACCCGCACCGTCGCCCTCGCCCTCGCCGCCGCAGCGGCGGCCCTCGCCCCGGCCCTCTCGGGCGGCGCGGCCACCGCCGCGGACGGCGCGTCCTACCTGCAGGACCCGAGCGGAGGGGACGGGAAGATGAAGTCGCTGTGGACCAAGGACGACATGCACAAGGTGGAGGCTCAGTTCCGCTTCCACCCCGGGATCCAGTACAAGACCGTCACCCGCCCCGGCCCCAAGGGCGCCGAGGAGTACGAGCGCAAGGTCGGCGACCCCACCACCCTGGCCTGGGAGCCCGGATACGAGTTCGCGTGGTCGGTGTCGGATTCGCAGGGGGTCAAGAAGCTGCTGACGACGAAGGACGGCAAGCAGGTGTTCGTCCTGCACGCCGTCCTGCGCGACGCCCGGCGCGGCGAGGTGGCGCAGGTGCGCCAGGAGCTCAAGGACCGGCCCGCGACGGGCCGTACGAAGATCGCCGGCGGCAAGCGCATCACGTGTGACACCGGGAAGTACACGGTGGAATGGTCGGTGACGCGTACCGGCTACGGCACCCTCACCGGGTCCCTGCAGTGGGACTCCAGCTGCGAGCAGTACCGCACGGCCTTCACCCCGAAGAACCAGGGCGCGAGCTAGTCGAGCCGCATGGCCAGGGGGGGCGGGCGAAGGAGGTGGGCCGGCCGCCCCGCGCGCCTTGTGGGCGCTTGCGGGCGACTGGGCCTCGGCCTTGGATCAAGGCCGTACCAGCCATGATGCCGCGCGGGGTGGGGCGCGGCAGGGGGCGAAGGTCCCTTTCGGCAGGGGCTTTCGGGGGTACTTCTGCGGAGGCGGGGCCGCGCGTCAGCGGGCCTTCCTGGCCTCGTTCGCCTTGGAGGCGATCTCCTCGAGGACGGCCTTGGGGTCGCCGCCGGGGTCAACGGCACGGCCGATGTTGCGCTTGATGGTGTCACTGATGACCACCCAGGACGGGTCGTTGACCGGGTAGAGCTGCGCACCGCGCAGGGCGTTCAGGAACTGCAGGTCGTTCTTGTCCATGCCCGAGGCTCCGCCCATCGTCCGGGACGCCGAGACGGTGGACGGCAGCAGGTGGTAGCGGCCGGCGAAGTCCGACAGGTTCTTGTCCCGGTAGACGAACTCCAGGAACTTGCCGATCTCCTCGCGGTGGCCGTTCTGCTTGAAGGCCATCATCCAGTCGGCCACGCCCACGTTCGGCGGGACCTCCCCGGTGTTCAGCATGTCCGAGGCGGGCATCGCGACGGCACCGACCGTGATCCCCTTGGCGCGCGCCTCGTGGGCGAGCTGGGGGTAGCCGTTGAGCATGCCGACCTCGCCGCGCTCGAAGGCGGCGAAGGCGTCGGCGCGGTTGAGCTCGGACGGGGGAACGGGACCGACCAGCCCGGGGGCGACCAGGTGCTCCTTGATCCACTTGAAGGTCATGATGTTCTGCTCGGAGGCCAGGCTGTAGTTGCCGCTGTTGTCGGCGTAGCCGCCGCCGTTGCTGAGCTCCCAGATCATCGCCTCGGCGTGCGCCTCCTCCGGGCCCAGGGGCATCGCGAGCGGGGTCTTCACGCCATCGGCCTTGAGCGCGGTGGCAGCGGCCTTCAGGTCCGCCCAGGTCTTGGGCTTCCAGCCGTCCTTGGAGCCCTTCGGGATGACCCCGGCGTCGGTGAGCAGCTTCTCGTTGTAGAAGAGGAGGCGGCTGCTCGCCACGAAGGGCAGGCCGTAGAGGGTGCTCTGGACGGAGCCGGCGTCGGAGAGGGGCTGCAGGAAGTTCGCCTCGGCGCTGACCGAGAGGAGCTCGGGCGCGGAATAGAGCTTGCCCTGCGCGGCGAAGTCCGAGTAGCCGCCCATGAGGGCCATGTCCGGGGCGTTGCCGTCCTTGACCATGCGGGAGACTTCACGGTCGATGTCGGCCCACGGCAGGAGCTGGACCTGGACCTTGATGTCGGGGTTCGAGGCGGTGAAATCAGCCGTCACCTTGTCCCAGAAAACCTTGGAACTGGTGTTGGTCGAGGTGTCGCCGTATTCGGCGGCGACGAGGCGGAGGGTACCGCTGTCATCAGCGCTTCCGCCGGAGCTGCCGCAGCCGGCCAGCGGTATCAGCAGACCGAGCACGACCGTGGTGGCGGCCGCGTCGAAGATTCTTCGTCGCACGGGTGTATTCCCCTGGTTTTCTTTTGAGTCCCGTTATTACTTATGAGTTACTCCGGGCTGCGGTGTCCCTCAGTGGCCCGTTGGCCGGAATTCTCTCCTGAGGGAGGGCGGTTGGTTCCATTGGGTCGACACTTGTGTTCAATGCTCCAAGTGCGGCATTTCAGAATGGTGTTTTCCGATATGTGATCAACAATTCGGACGCGCGTAGACATGCCGAAACACCCGTTTCCGGCCACGGAGCGCGGTGGAACGGGTCGGAAGCCGTCGCAGGGGTGGGGGGAGGGACAGCGGGGGAGCGGGCGGGGTCTCAGTCCGCGAAGTCGCCCGCGTACGGATCGGGCTCGCCCGTTTCGGGGTTGCGCCCCTCCTGCCAGCGGCGCTGGGCTTTGCGCCAGTGCACGAAGCTGAGGTGGCCGCCGTCCCAGAAGGTGATGCTGACCGGGCTCACGTCGAACTCGTCGGAGCACAGCAGGTAGAGGAACTCGGCCATGCCGTACGGGTACACCGCGAAGGAGTCGGCGGTGTGCCGGCCCACCACCAGTACGGGCCAGCGGTCGGGGTCGGGGTCGGTCGTCAGCCAGCACAGGATGTCGGAGCCGCCGGTGACGCCCCAGGCGAGGATCGACTCCGGGTCCACGTCGAAGGCGGCCCGGCCGCCCTCCGCCTCCCAGACCTGGCGGGCATTGGCCGTCTCCTCCGCCATCTGCGCGGGGTCCCACTGGAGTCCGGGCTTGGGCAGCGGAAGCAGCACGCTGGCCTCGCCGTTGATCGAGCCCGCGCCGAAGCGGCCCATGAAGGCGATGAAATCGGCGGGGAAGCGGTTGCCCCAGACGGCCTCGGCCGCCTGCCAGTCGATGTCCTCGTCGGCTCCGTGGGTCGCCGGCATGATCTGCTCCAGCGCTTTGATGCGCGCGTTCTCGGTCATGCCGCTCCCCTGCCACACCCCAGCTCAACCGCCCCAACCTACCGCCGGTGCGGGGCCCCGCCTAGCGCGTGGTGAGACGGACCCGGAGCGGGGAGCCGACGCGCAGCCCCCAGGCGGCCATGGCGCCTGCCTCGGCCTCCAGGACGTGGCGGGCGCGCAGCCGGGGAAGGCCGAGCCGGCCGGGGGCCATGGTGGTCAGCGCGATGACGGTGAGCCGGCGGTCGAGGTGGGCCACGTCGATGGCGAAGCGCATCCGGAAGGTGTGCACGCTCGACGCCGGGGTCAGGAGCATCGCCCCTTCGATGCCGTCCCGCCCGAGCAGGCCGCGGGTGCGGGCCCGGTAGGAGGCGGCCACCTCCACGGGCACCTCCAGAGGCACCTCCACGGGCACCTCCGGGAGCTCCGGGCGCTCCAGCGGCTCCAGGCCCCCCGGATGCCCCGCAGCCTCCGCATGCCCCGCGGGCCTTCCCGGCCCCGCACCCCGGTCGACGTAGAGCGTGGCCCTGCCGTCGCGCCACCGTTCCGTCTTCCCCATGCGGGCCACCCTAGGGGGTGTCGGCAACGCGCCGAGCGGGGTCGCGTACAACCATCGTGCGGCCCGGTGAGTCATGGCATGCGGATTCGTTGATCGAGACAACGAAGCATGTACATGGGGGATTTGTGCGCGGAATCAGCAGCCTGCTGACGGTGGTCGGTACGACAGTGGTCCTCGCGGTGTCCGGCGCGGTGGGGGCCGTGGCCGCGCCGGCTCCCTCGGACGCGCCCGCCGCCGCAGTGACTCCTGCCTCTGCTCCGGCGGGCAAGAAGCCGGCCGCGAGGACCACGGGGGAGAGGGCGGGTCTGCCCCTGCCCATCGTCGAGGTGCTGGGCTTCGACCGGTACCAGGCGACGCTCGACGACACCAACATGGATCCGGTGCGGCTCGACGTCCGCCGGGCCGGCACCACGGAGGTCGTGCAGAGCATCACCACGTTCAAGATGTTTTCCGAGGGCGATTACCGCTACTGGGACAGTGACCCGATCGTGCTGGACGCGGTGGGCTTCTACGAGGTCGACCTGCACGCCAAGGACCCGGTCACCGGTCAGGAAGGCAGCCGGTCCGGCAGCCAGAAGTTCTTCTACGGCCCGGACGCCGTCATCGACATCGCCTCCAGCAAGCAGGAGTTCACCCTCGACAGCCGGGGTGCGGTGGCCACCGGCCGGGTCACGGCCAAGGACCCGAAGACCGGCGCCCGGGTACCGGTGGCCGGTACACGGGTGAAGGTCTACACCTACTCGACGAACTCCTTCACCGGGAAGACCGACGCCGACGGCCGGTACTCCATCCCCTTCTCGGCCACGGGCACGGAGGGCGTTCTGGAGCTGACCGCGGAGTTCGGCGACGACCTGAGCCACAGAGAGGGGCACGCGGCCCTCAAGATCAAGCCGCAGAAGGCCTTCGTGACGATGACCGGGCCGACCAAGGGCCTGACCCTGGACTACGGCTACAACTGGTTCCCGGGCAAGATGACCCGCCTCGCCGACGACGGCACGGTCAAGCCGGTCGGCGCGGGGCACAACACCCACGGGCAGTGCGTCGCCCCCGCGAGCTGCACGAACTACCTCAGCGGGCGTGCCACCAGGGCCGACGGCAGCTTCAGGGTCCTGGCCAGGGTGGAGCAGCCCGGCACCTGGAACGTCTGGACCTACGGGCCCTGGCTGGAGACCTCCACCAGGGGGTCCCTCTCCATCGCCAAGGTCAACAACACCACGCGGATGACCGAGGAGAAGCTGACCACCACCTCCGACGGCAAGCTGCGGTTCACCGGCAAGGCGCTCCTGGTCGACGGCACCATCGAGGCCGACGCGACGATCCTCGTCGAGGCCCTGCGGGCGGACGGCGAGTGGGTGACCGTGCGGACGGCGTCCAGGGCGTTCGGTACGGCCTTCTCCGTGACGGCGGACGTACCGACGTACCAGGCGAACGCCTATCGGCTCAGGGTCCACGGGTCGAAGACGGTCGCTCCGAGCACCGGAACCAAGCTCCTGAAGCCGTCCAGGCTCCACACCTGGTTCGCCCCGGGCAAGCTCCCCCGGACCCTCCCCAAGGGCTCTGCGCTGACGATGAAGGGCACCCTGTACACGCTGACCCCGGAGGGCACGGCCAAGCCGCTCGGGGGGCAGAAGGTGCACTACTTCTTCAAGCCGACGGGTTCCACCACCTGGAAGGAGGTCAGCTCGTCGACGACCGGCTCGACGGGCTACTACCGCAGGTCGGTCATCCCCACCGGCTCCGGTGACTGGCAGGTCCGTTTCACCGACGGCGGCACCACCCGCTTCGGCAACACCACCGACCCCGTCCACGTCACGGTGGGCTAGGCCCCGATCCACCCCCGGCCCCCCCCGACCCACCCCCGGTCCGGGCTTCGGCGTCAAGGCGGCGCACCCGAGGGGGTCCCCCTGGGGAGGGAAGCCGGCACGTTGGCCCGTACGGGCTGCGGCCGGGCGCCGCAAGGGGTGTGGGGCCGTTCCGGCTCTGCGCAGTGCTCCCGGACGGCTGCGGAGCGTAATCGTGTCGCGGTGATGCGCGCAGCAGGCTTTACGAAGGGTTATGGTGGAACCCCCCCCCTCGGGCCGGTCCGTATCCCCCCCACGGACCGGCCCGTTTTTTGTCCCCGTGCAGTGCCGGGGCAGGGTCGGGCAAAGGCGCAGGTCAGCCGCGCTGGGCCCAGATGTTGGCGCCGGGGGTGGAGACCGCGAAGGAGTCGATCTCCTTCAACTCCTGCTCCGACAGCGGTGCACCGGACAGGGAAGCCACGTTCTCCTCGAGCTGCTTCACGCTCGACGCGCCGATCAGCGCCGAGGTCATCCGCTCGTCCCGCAGCACCCAGTTCAGCGCGAGCTGGGCCAGCGTCTGCCCGCGGCGCGCCGCGATCTCGTTCAGCCCGTGCAGCCGCCGCAGGACCTCGTCCGACAGCAGGTCCGGGTTGAGGGACTTGCCCTGGGTGGCCCGCGAGCCCTCCGGGATGCCCTTGAGGTACTTGCCGGTCAGCAGCCCCTGCGCGAGCGGCACGAAGGAGATGCAGCCCATGCCGGCCTCCTCCAGGGTGTCCAGCAGGCCGTCGTCCTCCGTCCAGCGGTTGATCATGGAGTACGAGGGCTGGTGGATGAGGGGACGGATCCCCATCTCCTTCAGCAGCCGGGCCGCCTCCGCCGTCTGCTCCGCGGTGTACGAGGACACGCCCACGTAGAGCGCCTTGCCCTGCTGGACCGCGGACGCCAGCGCGCCCATGGTCTCCTCCAGCGGGGTGTCCGGATCGAAGCGGTGCGAGTAGAAGATGTCGACGTAGTCGACGCCCATCCGCTTCAGCGACGCGTCCAGCGACCCGAGCAGGTACTTGCGGCTGCCCCACTCGCCGTACGGGCCCTCGTGCATGAGGTAGCCGGCCTTGGTGGAGAGGACCAGCTCCTCGCGGTGGGACGCGAAGTCCTGCGCGAAGATCTTGCCGAAGTTCAGCTCGGCCGAGCCGGGGGGCGGGCCGTAGTTGTTCGCCAGGTCGAAGTGGGTGACGCCCAGGTCGAAGGCCCGGCGCAGGATCGCCCGCTGGGATCCGAGGGACTTGTCGTCGCCGAAGTTGTGCCAGAGGCCGAGGGAGATCGCGGGGAGCTTGAGGCCGCTGTGGCCGGTGCGCCGGTACTCCATGGAGTCGTAGCGCGAGGGCTCTGCCCGATAGGGATTGTTTTCAGTCACGTTGTCCTCCCTATCACGGACTTGTGACAGGACCGAGTTGGGTGCCGGATCCCTCTCCGCAGTAATGTGGCGGTCTGTGGAGGACTCGGGGGGACCACCGCATTCCGCACGGGGGTATCGCTCGGAGGGGCTGGAAGATCGTGAAGCTGCGCGACCTGGTACGCCGTCCTGTGTACAGGCTCTACGCACGCCGGGTGGAAGGCCGCATCGACCATGACGAGACGCCCAAGCACATCGGCGTGATCCTGGACGGGAACCGGCGCTGGGCGAAGGCGTCCGGGGGCACGACGGTGCAGGGCCACCAGGCCGGCGCCGACAAGATCTCCGAGATGCTCGGCTGGTGCACCGAGACGGACGTCGAGGTCGTCACCCTGTGGATGCTCTCCACGGACAACCTGGACCGGCCCGAGGTCGAGCTCCGTCCGCTGCTCAACATCATCGAGAACACCGTCCGGGGCCTCGCCGCGGACGGCCGCTGGCGCGTCCACCACGTCGGCAACCTCGACATCCTGCCCGCCGGGACCCAGAGCGTCCTGAAGGAGGCCATGGAGGCCACCCGCGACGTCGACGGGATACTCGTCAACGTCGCGGTCGGCTACGGCGGCCGCCAGGAGATCGCCGACGCGGTCCGCTCGCTCCTGCTGGAGCACGCCTCGAAGGGCACCTCCTTCGAGGAGCTCGCCGAGATCCTCGACATCGAGCACATCGCGGAGCACCTCTACACGCGTGGCCAGCCCGACCCGGACCTGGTGATCCGCACCAGCGGAGAGCAGCGGCTGTCCGGATTCATGCTGTGGCAGAGCGCGCACTCCGAGTACTACTTCTGCGAAGTCTTCTGGCCGGCCTTCCGCAAGGTCGACTTCCTGCGCGCCCTGCGCGACTACGCCGCCCGCCACCGGCGCTACGGCAGCTGACCCACCGGGCAGGGTGCCCGTACGGCACCTGACCTGCAGGTCTCTGACGCCCCCTCGGCACCTCACGGCGCGCCCGGACTCCTCCGTGGCGCGCCGTACCCGTGTTCCCGTACGCCCTTTGCGCCCCCGGGAACCCTCCGCGCGAGGCCTTCACCAGGGATTCACCGAGCGTCCGTCATATGCCATGGCATGGCTGGACCCATTCGGGGAATATCCCTTGCAGGTCGACGCCCGATCCACGGGTGTCGAGTCTCAGCGGACGGCATGGGGCCGTCCGCCCGGGAGGCCCTTTGCACCAGGACGCACGTGCGGTTCGCACGGACGGAGTGGAGGGCCGGAAGTCGGCCCGCGCAGGGGTGCCGATGACCGGTCCGGTCTTCATGGCCCGACCTCATCCGAGGGGGTACGTCCTTCCGTGGTGACCAGCACAAAGAGCCGCCTGCCCGACAGGCGGACCTACGTCCTCGACACCAGCGTCCTGCTGGCAGACCCCAACGCGATCTCCCGCTTCGACGAGCACGAGGTAGTGCTCCCGATCGTGGTGATCACCGAGCTGGAGGCAAAGAGGCACCATCCCGAACTCGGCTACTTCGCCCGCCAGGCCCTGCGCCTGCTCGACGACTTCCGGGTTCGCTACGGACGCCTCGACGCACCCATCCCGCTGGGCGATCTGGGCGGCACCCTGCGCGTCGAGCTCAACCACTCCGATCCGAGCGTCCTGCCCGCCGGTTTCAGGCTGGGGGACAACGATTCGCGGATCCTCGCGGTCGCTCGCAACCTCCAGGCCGAGGGCTACGACGTCACGGTCGTCTCGAAGGACCTCCCCCTGCGCATCAAGGCCTCCTCCGTGGGGCTGATCGCCGAGGAGTACCGCGCGGAGCTCGCGATCACCGATGCCGGCTGGACCGGCATGAGCGAGCTGGCACTCTCCGGGGAGCAGGTGGACCTCCTCTTCTCCGAGGACCGGCTCTACGTACCGGAGGCCGCGGAACTTCCCGTGCACACCGGGCTGGTCCTCCAGTCCGAGCGCGGCAAGGCGCTGGGCCGGGTCACGGCCGACGGCAACGTGAAGCTCGTACGGGGCGACCGCGAGGCCTTCGGGCTGCACGGCCGCAGCGCCGAGCAGCGGATCGCGCTCGACCTCCTGCTCGACCCCGAGATCGGGATCATCTCGATGGGCGGCCGGGCCGGCACCGGAAAGTCGGCGCTGGCGCTGTGCGCGGGGCTGGAGGCCGTACTGGAGCGGAGGCAGCACCAGAAGGTGATGGTCTTCCGGCCGCTGTACGCGGTCGGCGGCCAGGACCTCGGCTACCTCCCCGGGGACGCCTCCGAGAAGATGAGCCCCTGGGCCCAGGCGGTGTTCGACACCCTCTCGGCGGTCGCCGGGCGCGCGGTCATCGAGGAGGTGCTCAACCGCGGGATGCTGGAGGTCCTGCCGCTCACGCACATCCGCGGCCGCTCGCTGCACGACGCGTTCGTGATCGTGGACGAGGCACAGTCGCTGGAGCGCAACGTCCTGCTGACCGTTCTGTCCCGTATCGGGGCCAATTCGCGGGTGGTTCTCACCCACGACGTGGCCCAGCGGGACAACCTGCGGGTCGGCCGGTACGACGGAGTCGTCGCCGTGGTCGAGAAGCTGAAGGGCCATCCGCTCTTCGCTCACGTCACGTTGACCCGTTCGGAACGCTCCCCGATCGCCGCGCTGGTCACCGAAATGCTGGAGAACCTGTAGGGCCCGGCCACCGGTCCACGCGGGCCGCAAACCAGGTAAAACACCCATAGCGGGAAGGCGAGTTGGCGCCGCCCGGCAAAGGCCAGAGAGCCTAGCCGGGCGGCGCCTCCACGCACAGGGGTTTGCTCGAACCAGTGGCGACATGCCAGGTGTGACCTTTCCCACGCAACGGAGAATTGCCCTGCGGCGTCGAGGTCCGGCAGAGTCTGTTTTCCGTCAGGCCCCGCATACGGCACACCTGTATCTCCCGTGAGATGCGCGCAGTACCGCTAACTCCACAATCGATCGCCGTATGCCGCCCGGAGCATCACGCGGCACTCCCGCAAGGGAGTTGCCCACGGGCCCGCGCCTCCAGTGACCGAACCACCACGGAGGCCAGTGTCGAGGGCACTATTGCGCCCGCTCGGTCACTGCGGACGCTGCTGGAAGGAAACCGTGTGAGCCGGATCTCGGTTCGGGGATTCGCTGTGGCTTCGGCCACCGCTGTCACCACCGTCGGCGCCGTCGTGGGTGTTGCCACTGGCGACCCCGCCTCGAACGATCTCGAGACGACCGCGTCCGGGATGACTCTCCTCACTGACATCCCGGTCAGCGAGCAGGCGCAGGTTCAGAACGCGTCCCTGACGCAGCAGGCCGACACCATCGCCCACGCGGCCGACACCGACGCCAAGCGCTCGGCGGAGGAAGCGGCCCGCATCCAGGCCGCCCAGGACGCCAAGGCGAAGAAGGCCGAGGCGCAGAAGGCCGCGGACGACAAGGCGAAGAAGGAGCGCGAGGAGCGGGAGCAGGCTGCCAGCCGTTCCAACCCCCGCGACGGATCCTCCTTCACCCCCCAGGCGTCCTACACGGTCGCCCAGGTCAAGGCGATCGCCAAGCAGATGGTTCCGGCGGGGCAGTTCCAGTGCTTCTCCAACATCATCAACCGGGAATCCACCTGGAACTACCTGGCCGTGAACAAGTCCTCGGGCGCCTACGGCCTCGTCCAGGCGCTGCCCGGTTCGAAGATGGCCTCGGCGGGCGCCGACTGGCGCACCAACCCCGCCACGCAGATCGAGTGGGGTCTGAACTACATGAACTCCCGCTACGGCAGCCCGTGCGGAGCCTGGAACTTCCACCAGGCCAACCACTGGTACTAGCCAACCCGGAACTCCGGTTCGAGAGCGCGCCCGCGCACCTCAACCCCGAAGAGCCCCGCACCGTCCTACGGTGCGGGGCTCCTCGCGTGTACGGTCTTTCGAGGTGTGCCCCGGCACGCGGGTCCAGGGCGGGGGAAGGGAACGACATGGCGAAGACAGGCTGGCTCGGTGTGCTCGGCAGGAGGCTGAGCCATGTCGAGGCCCGGCTCGCGGAGCGGCGCGCCGAGGTCGAGGCCGAGACCTCCGACCCCGCGCCCTCCCCGGCTCCCGCCTCCCCGGCTCCCGCGACCCGGGGCACCGAACACGCGGGCTACGCCACCCCCGTGCGCCCCGACCCCGTGTCCGTCATCCCGTGGGGCATGCGCGTCGCCGCGGAGGCGAGCTGGCGGCTGCTGCTGCTCGCCGGGATGCTCTGGGTCCTGATGCGGGTGATCAGCGAAGTCCGCCTGGTCGTCCTCGCCTTCGCCGCCGCCCTCCTGGTCACCGCGCTGCTCCAGCCCTTCGTGGTCCGGCTGCGCCGCCTCGGGATGCCCCGCGGGCTGGCCACGGCCGTCACCGCGATCCTCGGGTTCGTGGTCATCGGGCTGGTCGGCTGGTTCGTGGTCTGGCAGGTCATGGACAACCTGGACCAGCTCTCCGAACGGCTGCGCGAAGGCATCAACGAACTCAAACTCTGGGCACTGGACAGTCCGTTCCACGTGACCGAGAAGCAGATCAACGACATCGCGAAGAACCTCAGCGAGACCATCGGCACCAACACCGAGCAGATCACCTCCGCCGGCCTGCAAGGCGTCACGGTCCTCGTCGAAGTGCTGACGGGCATGCTGCTCGCGATGTTCTCCACGCTCTTCCTGCTCTACGACGGCAAGCGCATCTGGACCTGGACCACCGGCCTGCTCCCCGCGGCCGCCCGCCCCGGCGTCGCCGGCGCCGGTCCGCGCGCCTGGCGGACCCTGACCGCGTACGTGCGCGGCACGGTCCTGGTGGCCCTCATCGACGCCGTGTTCATCGGTCTCGGCCTGTACTTCCTCGACGTGACGATGGCCGTGCCGCTCGCCGTCTTCATCTTCCTCTTCGCCTTCATCCCGCTCGTCGGCGCGGTGATCTCCGGCGTCCTCGCCGTGGTCGTGGCCCTGGTGACCCAGGGGCCGTTCACCGCGACGATGGTGCTGCTGGTGGTCCTGGCCGTGCAGCAGATCGAGGGCCACGTGCTCCAGCCCTTCATTCTGGGCCGGGCGGTACGGGTCCACCCGCTCGCGGTGGTGCTCTCGGTGGCGGCCGGCGGCCTGATCGCCGGCATCGGCGGAGCGGTGGTCGCCGTTCCGCTGGTCGCCGTCACCAATACGGTGGTCGGGTACCTGCGGGCCTACTCCCGCGAACAGCTTCATCACGGGCTCTCCCCGGTCGGCCCCGGGCCGCACGGCGCGACGGCCCTCGGTCAGAGTGCATCCGAGGCGGAGGAGACACGTACGGGTGATAACGGAGCCTGAGTTTGACGGTGGCTCGTTCGGTCCGCCGGGGCCGGACGGCCTGGCGGAGCCCGAGGGGCCGCAGGGGCAGGAGCACTACGCGGGGTCCCGGCCCCCCGGCCGCCGCCCCTGGCGGTGGGCGCTCGGCGGGGCCCTGCTCGCCTCCGCGCTGTGGGCGGGCGCCTGGTGGACCGCCACCCCGCAGGACGACCGCCCGCCGCTGCGGTACGGGCTGCCCCTGAGCCTGTGCGACGAGGCGAAGCTGCCCGCGCTGGCCCGGCTGGCCGAGGTGATCCGGTGGAACACCACCCCGAAGCTGTTCGAGCACCCCGGGGTGGACCAGGCGTACTGTCAGCTGGGCACCTCGACGGACCCCTCGGAGAAGCCCGGGATCCGGCTCTCGTACAACGTCCAGACCTCGATGTCCCTGCACAAACAGACCGATCCCGAGCCGGAGTTCGGCGCTGTTCCCGCGCCCGCGGGCTGGGTCGGCATGAGCCGCTCGGAACCGCGCTCGGTGCCGGGGCTCGGGGAGCGGGCGCTGATCTGGGAGATGGACTACGAGCATGCGTGGCGGCTCGCCGTCCTCGACGGGGGTGCGGTGTTCACCGTCGACGTGACGGTGTGGGAGTTCGGCCCGGACGAGGTCGACGGCGACGGCAATCCGGTCTCCGGCTCCGGGCCGGAGCAAGATCCGCCGAAGCCCGATTCGGACGCGGTCCAGGCTGCGATGATCGACGACATGCACGGCCTGATGAAGGCGCTGCGCAGGTAGGCGTGGCTCGCGCCGCGGGCGCGGGGACGCGGGGGACGGGGGACACGGGGATGATCGGCGAGCCCGAGATCGACGGGGGCTGGGAGACGGCGGAGCAGGTGCGGGAGGCCGCACCGGACCTTCCGGACGAGCGCGTACGGGCGCCGCGCAGGCCGTGGTGGTGGGCGCTGGGCGGAATGGTGGCCGCCTCGGCGGTGTGGGCGGGCACGCTGGCCGCGCAGGACCGTTTCGCCGACACGCCGCGCATGGATTACCGGCACTCCGCCAACCTGTGCCGGGACGCCCCGCTCAAGTTGCTCGGCGAAGTCGCCGGCAAGGCCTTCGAGGACAACGAGACCAGCCGGGGCGAGAGCCCCGCGCAGGACTGGGCGTCCTGCCGGTTCGGCCACATGTACGAGGAAGAGTCCGCCTCGTACGGGGCCCATGTGCTGGTCGAGCTGCACAAGAAGACCGACCCCGGGCCGGAGTTCGCCACCGGCCCCGGGGGCGGCAGCACCTATCTGCGGATGGACCCCGGGGAGCGTCGCGAGGTGCCGGGCCTGGGTGACCGCGCGGTGCTCGACCGGTCCTACGGGGACGACGGGGACCGGTTGACCGTGCTGGACGGCGGGGCGGTCTTCACCCTGACCGTGGAGTGGTACCCCGGCGAAGGGGAGGGCTCGGACGCCGAAGTCGACGTGGACGCGGTCGAGGCGGCGATGATCGAGGACGTGCGGGCGCTGATGGCGAAGCTGCGGAAGTAGGTCCCGCCGTCGCCGCACGGCTGCCCTGGTGCGCGAAAGGGCCCCCGCGGCCGGGAGCGGCTGCGGGGGCCCTTCGTCGTGCTCGGGGTGTCACTCGCCGGCGAGGGCGGCCTCGGCATCGAGGGTGACGGCGACGGCCTGGATCACCGAAGCGATCTTGAAGGCCTCCTGGACCGTCTCGCGGTCCACGCCGGCCTTGCGCAGGACCTGCTCGTGCGAGTCCAGGCACTGGCCGCAGCCGTTGATCGCGGAGACGGCGAGCGACCACAGCTCGAAGTCGACCTTCTCCACGCCGGGGTTGCCGATGACGTTCATCCGCAGGCCCGCGCGCAGGTTGCCGTACTCCGCGTCGGAGAGCAGGTGGCGGGTGCGGTAGAAGACGTTGTTCATCGCCATGACCGCGGCGGCCGCCTTGGCGGCGGTGTACGCCTCGGGAGACAGGGCCGCCTTGGCCTCCGGCTCCAGCTCACGCAGGACGCGCGGGGAGCGCGCGGCGATGGCGCAGGACAGGACGGTGCCCCACAGCTGCTGCTGCGTCAGGGAGTCCTGGTTGCCGATGACCGAACCCAGGTTCAGCTTCAGGTCCTTGGCGAAGTCCGGCAGGGCGGACTTGAGGGAGTCGAGGGACATCGGCTCACTCACCGGCCAGCAGCGCGCCGGCGTCGATCGTGCTCTCGCCCTTGTTCCAGTTGCAGGGGCACAGCTCGTCGGTCTGCAGGGCGTCGAGGACCCGCAGGACCTCCTTGGGGTTCCGGCCGACGGAACCGGCGGTCACCATGGAGAACTGGATCTCGTTGTTCGGGTCCACGATGAAGACGGCACGCATCGGGAGACCGTCGGAGCCGAGGATCCCGAGGTCGGCGCAGAGCTCGCGCTTGATGTCGGACATCATCGGGAAGGGCAGGTCACGCAGGTCGGCGTGGTCCTTGCGCCAGGCGTGGTGCACGTACTCGGAGTCGAGCGAGAAGCCGAGGATCTGGGCGTCACGATCGGCGAACTCGTCGTTCAGCTTGCCGAAGGCGGCGATCTCCGTCGGGCACACGAAGGTGAAGTCGAGCGGCCAGGAGAACATGATCTTCCACTTGCCCTCGTAGGTCTTGTGGTCGATCTGCGCGAACTCGGCTCCGGCGTCGAGCGAGACACAAGCGGTCAGGTCGTAGGTGGGGAACTGGTCGCCGACAGTGAGCACGCGCTCTCCTTGCGGAAAGGAAAGCGACCCTTTTGGGGGCTTTCCGGGGGGTTGGACGTGTCTCACATGCTGACACAGCCGCATTGATTGCAGAAATAGCTACGCTAGTGAACAGTGATCGGAGGTGCCTATCAATGGCCGTGGTGGCAGTGGGCAACAGGGGAACGAAGCAGCCGACGCTCGCACAGCTGCGGGCCTTCGTCGCCGTGGCCGAGCAGCTCCACTTCCGGGAAGCGGCCGCCGCGATCGGGATGAGCCAGCCCGCGCTCTCCGGGTCCGTGTCCGCCCTGGAGGAGGCGCTCGGGGTCCGGCTGCTGGAGCGGACCACGCGCAAGGTGCTGCTCACGCCCGCCGGGGAGCGGATCGCGGGCCGCGCGCGGGCCGTGCTCGACGCGATGGGCGGACTGCTGGAGGAGGCCGAGGCGGTACGGGCCCCCTTCACCGGGGTGCTGCGGTTCGGGGTGATCCCCACCGTGGCCCCGTACCTGCTGCCGACCGTGCTCGGACTCTTCCACCGGCGCTACCCCCGGCTCGACCTCCAGGTGCATGAGGAGCAGACGGCCTCACTGCTGGAGGGGCTGGCCGGCGGGCGGCTCGACCTGCTCCTGCTCGCCGTACCGCTCGGGGTGCCCGGCGTCACCGAACTGCCGCTCTTCGACGAGGACTTCGTCCTGCTCGCGCCGCGCGATCACCCGCTGGCCGGCCGCAAGGACATCCCGCGCGAGGAACTGCGCGGACTGCAGTTGCTCCTCCTCGACGAGGGGCACTGCCTGCGCGACCAGGCCCTCGACATCTGCCACGACGCCGGCCGCACCGCCGGGGCGGACGTCACCACGACCGCCGCCGGGCTGTCCACCCTCGTGCAACTGGTCGCCGGGGGGCTCGGCGTCACGCTGCTGCCGCGCACCGCGCTGCGCCTGGAGACCGCCCGCAACGAGCACCTGGCCACCGGGTACTTCGCCGAGCCGGCGCCCTCGCGGCGGATCGCGCTGGCCATGCGGACGGGCACGGCCCGCGAGGAGGAGTTCCGTGCCGTCGCCGACGCGCTGCGCGAAGCAGTACGCCCGCTCCCCGTCTGGCTGACGGACTAGGCCGTCTCTTTCGGATCTTGGAGCGGGCGTACGGGGCTGCGTGCGCGGGCCGGGCTACTCCGTGCGCAGCCCGTCCGGGCGCATCAGGCGCAGCAGCGGCGGCAGGCTGAGCAGGGTCACCAGGACGGCCACGCCCCCGCCGATGCCGATCATCGACAGGATCGAGGTCCAGTCGATCCGGAGGGTGACGGAGGCCATCTGCATCAGCACCACGCCGAGGGCCACTCCGACCACCGTGGCCAGGGCCAGGCCCAGGCCGATCGGCAGGGCGGTCTGCCAGAACACCGACATGCTCAGCGTGGAGCGCTTCGTGCCGAAGGCGACCAGCGCCGACAGCAGCTTCTTGCGCTCGCGCAACTGCTCCAGCTGGGAGATCAGCAGGCTGGCGCCGATCAGCATCAGGACGCAGGTGGAGCCGACGAAGAGGCCCGTGCGGATGGAGGAGTACCGGCTCGAGACCTCGATGGCCTGCATGGTCATGGAGACGGCCAGCGGATCGGCCTTGAAGGCCGCCGTGCGGGCCAGCTCCAGGGCGTCGGGCTGCTTCGGGTCCAGCTTCACGTACACCTGCGAGGTCTGGAAGTCGCCCAGCGCCTTCGGGGCCGCGGCCGGGGTGACGAGCAGGCCGCTGCGCAGCGAGCCGTTCGGGTCCTTGCGGGCCGGTGCGGTCTTCGCGTCGGCGGGCACCGTCCATGCGGTGGGCGGGGCGCCCTCGCTGCCGTGGACGTTTCCCGCGAACAGCTTCTCGCCCGGCCGGGCGGTGTCACCGTCCATGCCCCCGGAGTCAGCGGCGCCGGTGAGGACGAAGGCGTCGCCGTCCTTGCAGGAGGGCAGGTTGCCCACTTCCCTGAGGGCGGCGCAGGTGCCGATCGTCAGGGAGATCGACTTGTCCTCGTAGGACGTGCCGGGGGTGCGCGCGGCCTGGGTGGAGGTCAGGGCGACGGCCTGGGTGACGCCCTCGGCCCCGGCCAGCTGCCGGCCGACGGCCTCCACGCCCTCGGAGGAGCGCATGAGGATGGAGAGCGAGGCCCGGGTCGGGTCCTGGCCGGTCTCCCGGGTGTACGAGGCCTCGGTGCCGGCGAAGAGCATCTGCAGGGCGATGGCTCCGGCGACCGCCACCGCGATGCCGTTGACCAGCCGGGCGGCGCTGCCGCTGGTGAGCTGGAGCCGGCGGGAGGCGAGTTGCCAGGAGACCGGGCCCGCGCCGCCGATCCGGCCGACGACCCGTTCCAGCACCCAGGGCAGCAGGACGGTGATGCCGGCGAGGAGCAGGACCACGCCGCCGGAGACCTGCCACTGGTTGAACTGTCCGCCGTCGTTGCCGCGGCCCATCATCGGGGCCAGCAGGCCGATTCCGGCGAGCGGGAGCAGCAGCCGCCACCAGATGCGGCGCCCCCGCGGGGTCGTCGTGCGGACCACGCCCAAAGGCTCGATGACCACGCCGCGCAGGGCGAACAGGGTCACGGCGACGGCCGCGCCGGGTACCGCGATCGCGACGAGCGCGGCCAGCCAGGGGGTCGGGTTGAGGTCGGCGGCGAAGACGCTGCGCTGGTGGAGGTCCATGGCCGGGGCGAGCTGCCGGGCGGCCAGGAAGAAGCCGGTGCCCAGCACCAGGCCGATCAGAGAGCCGGCCATGGCCTCGCCCGCGGCGATCCGGCGGACCATCCGGCCGTCGGCGCCCACCAGGCGCAGCGCCGCGAGCCGGCGGTCACGGCGGTCGCTGCCGAAGCGCACCGCGGCGGCGATGAACACGCCGACGGGCATCAGCAGGGCGACGAACGTCAGCACCACGAGGAGGGTGAGGACGGGGTCCAGCGCCTCCTTCTGGACGGCGATCTCGAAGGCGGTGACCCGCTTGACGGAGCTGGGCGCGGTCTTCTGGAGTTCGGCGAGCTTGTCGCTCCCCGCGTAGAAGTAGAGGTCGCCGGGGCCCACCAGGCCGGCGTCGCCGATGGTCGCGACGATCTTCCCGTCGAGGCGGTCGCGCAGCAGCTCGCCCTCGCCGGTCTTCATCAGCTTGTCGAGGGCGGGGGAGACGGCCAGTTCTCCGGGGCCGGGGAACTTCTTCAGGCCGGGCGGCAGCGGGGCGTCCGGCCCCTCGGGCTGTACGAGCCGTCCGTCGACCCCGTAACCGCGGTACGACTGGTCCGCGTCCACGATCAGCAGGGTGTCGCGGCCGGCGTCCCGGATTTGGGGTGCGCCGGACGTCTGACGCGCCTCGCCGCGCGCGTCGCGCGCCGCCATGGCGCTCGGGATCGCGCTGGTGACGAGCAGCAGTGCGACGCCGAGGCCGACGCCGACGCCGGTGAGGAGGGTGCGGGTCCAGCCCTCGCGGCCGCCGCCGAAGGCGAAGCGGGCGCCGAGAGCGAGGTCGCGCATCCAGACGGCGAGCGCGCTCCCACCGGGGCCGCCGGGTTCGCCGGGCTTGCTGTGGGTCCCGTGACTCATACCGCGCGCTCCATGTCGCGGGACTTGCCGTCGCGTACGACGATCTCGCGGTCGGAGTACGCGGCCACGCGGGTCTCGTGCGTGACGAGGACGACGGCGGCGTTCGTGGACCGGGCGGCCTCGGTGAGCAGCTGCATGACGAGCTCCCCGTTGAGGGAGTCGAGGGCGCCGGTGGGCTCGTCGGCGAAGATCAGCCGGGGGTTGGTGACGAGGGAGCGGGCGACGGCGACGCGCTGGCCCTGGCCGCCGGAGACCTCGCCGGGGCGCTTGCCGCCGAGGTCGTCGACCTGGAGCCGCTCCATCCATTCCAGGGCGGTGCGTTCGGCCTGCTTGCGCTTCACGCCGGTGAGGCGGAGCGGCAGGGCGACGTTCTCGACGCAGGTGAGCTCGGGGACGAGCTGGCCGAACTGGAAGACGAAGCCGAACTCGCCGCGGCGCAGGGCGCTGCGCTCGGCGTCGTTCATGGCGGACAGCTCGCGTCCGGCGTAGGTGATGGTGCCGGAGTCCGGGGTGACGATCCCGGCGAGGCAGTGCAGCAGGGTCGACTTCCCGGACCCGGAGGGGCCCATGATCGCGACGACCTCGCCGGCGTGGATGGAGAACTCGGCGCCGTCGAGAGCGTGGGTGGTGCCGTAGGTCTTGCGGAGGTCCGTGGCGCTGAGCAGCGTGCCGGCCGGGGTCATCGGCGTATCTCCTGGGCGAGCTGGTCGAGGCGGGCGGCGGTGAGTTCGAGCCACCGCAGGTCCGCTTCGAGGTGGAACAGGGCGTGGTCGCAGACCAGCTGGTCGGCGAGATCACCCTTGCGCTTGCGGTGGGTGAGGATGCGCATCAGGCGCAGGTGCTCGGCGCGCTGGGTGTCCAGCAGCTCCTGGGCGCTGCGGCCGGTGAGGAGGGCGAGGACGACCTTGGTGTAGAGGGTCGACTGGAGGTACGGCTCGGGCTTCTCGGGCTGGGCGAGCCAGCCCTCGACGTCGGTGATGCCGGCGTCGGTGATCGCGTACCGCTTGCGCTCGGGGCCGCCGCCGCTCTCCACTCCGTCGACCTCGACCAGACCGTTCTTCAGCAGCCGGGACATGGTCGAGTAGACCTGCCCGTAGGCGAGGGGCCGGTCGTGGCCGAATCTCTCGTCGAAGGTGCGCTTGAGGTCGTAACCGTGCCGGGGGCCGGCCTCCAGGAGGCCGAGGAGTGCGTGACTGATGGACATGCGGAGGACTATACACGCCGTGTATACGCTCGGTGTATACACGCGGTGCAGAGATGATCTTCGGGGGTTTTGCGACCTTTTCGGGGGACCGGTGGGCGTGCGGAGCGCGGCTCGGGGCGGGGGCCTGGGGATGGCGGCCGTCGGCACGGAGGCCGGGGGCGGCTTCGGCCGTTCGAAGGGCCGCGGCGCTACCCGGCGGGTTCCGGCCGGGCCTGGTGCGAAGTCGCGGTCCGGGGCCTGGGAGAGGGTGCGGTCCGGGCTCCGGGCGGGCTGGTCCCGTACGGGGCGAGCCGTGCGAGTGCCGGCCCGTACGGCCGGGCGGGGCCGGTCGGGCCGACCGTGAGCGGATCGTCGTGGGCGCCGGGGTGGCGCCGGAGCCGCGGTGGCCGCTGTCGGTGGCGGATGAGCCCGCCGCTCTCGACCGCGCGGAGCGAGCGGTGTCCGACGGCGGTCGGCAGGACGGTTTCGTCCTGGCGAACAGGCCTTCGCGGCGGGCCGGCGGGAAGGCCTGTTCGGCTGGGGGCCCGCCGGGCCGGTTCGTTCCGGCGGCCTCAGGAGTCCGGAGCGGTGCGGGGGCGCCCCCGGGGCGGGATCGGGCCCGCACCGCCGGGGAGGCGGCCGGCTTCGGCGAGGGCGCGGCGGAGCAGGAACTCGATCTGCGCGTTGGCGCTGCGCAGTTCCTCTCCCGCCCACCGCGCGAGCGCGTCGTGCACCTGCGGGTCGAGCCGCAGCAGCACCTGCTTGCGGGCCTGCCGCCCGGCCGCCTTGGGGGCCGCCGGGGGACCGTCGCCCGCGCCGGACCGGCCGGTCGCGGAGGCGTCCGCACCGGACTCCCCCGTCCCGGACGCACCTGCGGTGGAGGTGTCCGTCCCGGACGTATTCGCGGTGTCGGCGGTCGTCTCGGACGTGCCCGCCGTGGAGGCACCCGTCCCGGAAACGCCCGTCCCGGACGCACCTGCCCCGGACGCACCCGCCGTGGAAGCGCCCGCCCCGGACGCGCCCGTCCCGGATCCGGCTGCCCCGGACTCGGCTGCCCCGGAGCCGGCCCGGCCGGTGGGGGCATGGTCGGCGGGGGAGGCCGTGTTGTCGTCGGGGGTCACTGGTAGAGGGTGCCCGTGTTGATGACCGGCTGGGCCGCGCGGTCGCCGCACAGGACCACCATCAGGTTGGACACCATCGCCGCCTTCCGTTCCGGGTCGAGGTCCACGATCTCCTGCTCCGCGAGGCGGGTCAGGGCGAGCTCGACCATACCGACCGCGCCCTCGACGATCTGCTTGCGCGCCGCGACGATCGCCCCCGCCTGCTGCCGTTGGAGCATCGCGGAGGCGATCTCGGGGGCGTACGCGAGGTGGGTGAAGCGGGACTCGATGATGTGGACGCCGGCCGCCTCGACGCGGGTGGCCAGTTCGACGGCGAGCTTCTCGGTGATCTCCTCGGCGTTGCCGCGCAGCGACAGGCCGCCGTCCTCGTGGGCGTCGTAGGGGTACTCGATCGCGATGTGCCGGACGGCCGCCTCGGTCTGGGTCTCGACGAACTCGGTGAAGTCCTCGACCTCGAAGACCGCCCGCGCGGTGTCCTCGACCCGCCACACCACCACGGCCGCCAGCTCGATCGGGTTGCCGTAGGCGTCGTTGACCTTCATGACGGCCGTCTCGTGGTTGCGGACCCGGGTGGACAGGGGCCGACGGGAGGTCAGCGGGTTGACCCAGCGCAGTCCGTCGGTGCGGACGGTGCCGCGGTAGCGGCCGAAGAGCTGGACCACGCGGGCCTCGCCCGGCGCGACCATGTTCAGCCCGCCCATGGCGATGAGGGAGGCGAGGGCCAGGACGACGCCCGCCGCGATCAGGCCCACCTTGGCGCCGTCGGCTCCGGACACCGCGCCGAGGGCGATCAGGCCCGCCCCCGCCGCCACTCCCGCCAGGCCGAGCAGCAGTGCGAGTCCACCGCCCACGCTCCGTGCGGGGAACTCCCGTACGCCGGTCTCGGTACCGCCCGTAGTGTTCGTCATCGTCTGCCCCGTTTCCTTCAGTTGCGGCCGGTCGAGCCGCTTAGCAAAGTGATATCACTTTTTTGGGTCCGAGGGGAGCCCGGCAACCTCCGGGGTTCCGGCTGCGTCGGTTCCGGTGAGATGGGTGCTGATTGTCACGTCCGAATTGCGCTGTATGTCCATTGGTTGGCCGGTTTTTGTCACAGACTCCGGTGTTAGCTTTCTGAGCTGACGTCGGGGGGTTATCGAGCGGAGCGGGAGCGATGGGCCGAGCAGAAGCGCGAAGGGCGCAGCAGCAGCGCGGTGCGCGACGAGCGCCGCGCGGGCGCGGCAAGGGCAGGGGCGGGAAGCCGACCGGCATACGCCGCTTCTTCACCTGGAAGAAGGTGCTCGGCACCTTCTTCGGGTCGGTGCTGCTCGGCATGGCGGCCCTGGTCGGCCTCTACTTCTACGTGGAACTGCCGGACCCGAAGGCCGACGCGCTGACGCAGAACAACGTCTACAAGCTCTCCGACGGCACGGTCATGGCCCGCGTCGGCGCGATGAACCGTCAGATCGTCACGATCGACAAGGTCCCGGAGGACGTGCAGACGGCCTTCATCGCGATCGAGAACAAGTCCTTCTACACCGACCGGGGCATCGACCTCAAGGGCATCGGCCGTGGCCTGTTCAACACCGTCACCGGCAAGGGCAAGGCCGGCGGTTCGACGATCACCCAGCAGTACGTCAAGAACTTCTACCTGACCCAGGACCAGACGGCGACCCGCAAGCTGAAGGAGCTGATCATCTCCCTCAAGGTCGACCAGGAGATGGAGAAGCCGGAGATCCTCGCGGGTTACCTGAACACCAACTTCTACGGGCGCAACGCCTACGGCATCCAGGCCGCGGCCCAGGCCTACTACGGGGTCGACGCCAACAAGCTGACCCTGGAGCAGGGCGCGTACCTCGCCGCCCTCCTCCAGGCCCCCAGCCAGTACGACTGGGCGACCGCGGGCCCGAACGGCAAGAAGCTGGTCATGATCCGCTTCAACGGCGTCCTCGACAACATGGTCGAGATGGGCAAGCTGGACCCGGCCAAGCGCCAGGAGCTGAAGTTCCAGGAGCCGATCAAGCCCAAGGCGGCAGCCGGCTCCGAGGGCCAGAAGGGCTACCTGATCCAGGCCGCCGACGAGGAGCTCAAGCGGCAGACCGGCATGACCGACGGTCAGCTCAAGGCCGGCGGCTGGGTGATCACCCTCTCCATCGACCCGAAGAAGCAGGCGGCGCTGGAGAAGGCCGTCCAGGACGAGCTGGAATCCAAGCTCGACCGCAAGGGCCGCCCCGTCGACGCCGCCGTGCAGGCGGGTGCCACCTCCGTGGACCCGAAGACCGGCATGATCGTCGCGATGTACGGCGGCACCGGGCAGAGCGAGCAGTGGGCCAGCAACGCCTTGCGCAAGGACTTCCAGCCGGGCTCGACCTTCAAGCCGATCGTGCTCGCCTCCGCCCTGGAGACCAAGTCGAGCACGCAGGAGGGGAGGGAGATCACGCCCAACACCCTCTACGACGGCACCAGCAAGCGTCCCGTGGTCGGCAGCGACGTCCCGTTCAACCCGCAGAACCAGGACGACCGCGACTACGGCAACCCGATGATGACGGTGCAGTCCGCCACCAACTCCTCGGTGAACTCCGTGTACGCGCAGATGATCGTGGACGTCGGGCCGAGGAAGGTGAAGAAGACCGCCCTGGAACTCGGCATGCAGGACCGCGACGGCTGGCCCGAGGACAAGCCGGCCATGTCGCTCGGCACCATGAGCGCCGACACCCTGGAGATGGCCGGCGTCTACGCCACCCTCGACAACCACGGCAAGAAGGTCACGCCGAGCATCGTCAAGTCCGCCAAGCACGCGACCCGCGAGTACAAGCCGGTCCGCGCCGTCGGGGACACGGCCATCAGCCGCAAGACCGCCGACACCGTCACCAAGGTGCTCACCGGCGTCGTCGAGGACGGCTCCGGCCAGGCCGTGAAGAGCTCGGCCTACGAGGCCGCGGGCAAGACCGGCACCACCGAGAAGAACGTGGCCGCCTGGTTCACCGGGTTCACCCCGGAACTGGTCACCGTCGTCGCGATGTTCGGAGACGAGCCCGGCACCCACACCCAGACCAGCCTGACCGGTACCGCCGGCGGCGGACGCGCGGGCGGCTCCAGCTTCCCGGCCGCGATCTGGAAGCAGTACACCCTCGACGCGCTCAACGGCGTCGACACGGGCTCCTTCGACCTGGAGGAGGCGGACATGGGCAAGGTCCAGTCGCCGAGCCACAGCAGCTCCCCGTCGGGCTCGCCGAGCCGGTCCGCGAGCAGCTCTCCGTCGCAGAGCAGCTCCCCGTCGCCGAGCCGTTCGCAGAGCAGCTCTCCGTCGCCGAGCCGTTCGTCGAGCAGCTCCCCGTCGCCGAGCCGTTCGTCGAGCAGCTCTCCGTCGCCGTCGAAGTCGAACTCGTCGAAGCCCTCGCCGCCGGACCGGGAGTCCGAACGGTAGGCACCATCCGGACCCGTCCCCGTACACACCACTGCCCCGCCGGCACGAAGCCGCGGGGCAGTGGTGTGTACGCGCATGTCGCGTACGGATCCGGGTGGCGGCCCGGTCAGGGGCGGTCCGGCTTGCCCGGAGCGCCGGGAGCGCCCGGCTTGCCCGGAGCGGCGGGCGGCAGGGCCAGCTCGAACCAGACGACCTTGCCGCTGCTCAGCCGGGTGGCACCCCAGCGGCGGGCCATCCGGTTGACCAGGAACAGGCCGCGGCCGCCCTCGTCGTCGTCCCGCGCCCGGCGCTGGCGCGGCAGCTGCGGCGAGTCGTCACCGACCTCGCAGCGCAGCACGTCCGTCCGCAGGAGCCGTAGGGTCACGGGCCGCTCGGCGTACCGCACGGCATTCGTCACGACCTCGCTGACCAGCAGCTCCAGGGAGTCCTCGAGCTCCTCCAGCCCCCAGCGCGCCAGCGCGCGGCGGGCGAACCGGCGGGCCCGGCCCGGAGCGGTCTCCTCCGGGTCCAGGAACCAGTACGCGACGTCGCTGGGCGCGATCCCGTCGAAGCGGGCGGCGAGCAGCGCGATGTCGTCGTCCCGGTCACCGGGTCCGAGCATGTCCAGGATGTCGTCGCACAGGGCCTCCAGCGGCGGCGGGTGGTCCAGGCCCGTCAGCTGCGCGGTGGTCGCGAGACGTTCGCGGAGCTGCTCGATGCCGGTCCAGACGTCCCGCAGCCGGGACTCGACGAGGCCGTCGGTGTACAGCACGAGGGTGGCCCCGGCCGGGGCGTCCAGCTCCACGGCCTCGAAGTCCACGCCGCCGACGCCGATGGGGGCGCCCGGGGGCACGCGCAGCACCTCGGCGCGGCCGCCCAGGTGCAGCAGGACCGGCGGCGGGTGGCCGGCGTTGGCGATGGTGATCCGGTGCGACACCGGGTCGTAGACGGCGTAGAGGCAGGTGGCCATCCGGTCGGAGCCCAGGCGCTGCGCCTGCTCGTCCAGGTGGTGCAGGACCTCGGCGGGCGGCAGGTCGAGCTGCGCCAGCGTCTGGGCCGTCGTGCGGAGCTGTCCCATGATCGCGGCGGAGGTCATGGAGTGGCCCATGACGTCGCCCACGACGAGTGCCACCCGGCTGCCGGGCAGGGGTATGGCGTCGTACCAGTCGCCGCCGACCCGGGCCGTCTCGGCGGCGGGCAGGTAGCGGCTGGCGAGGCGGACCCCGGTGGGCTGGGGGAGGCTGTCGGGCAGCATCGTGCGCTGGAGCTCGTCGGCGATGTAGGCCTCGCGGCCGTAGAGCACGGCCTTGTCGATGCCCAGCGCGGTGTGGGTGGCCAGCTGGGCTGCGACCAGCAGGTCGTTCGTCTCGAAGGCGGGCCGCTCCGGGGTGCGCAGGAACACCGCCGCGCCGATGACGCGGCGGCGGCCCCGCAGCGGGGCGAGGATGGCCCGCTGACCGCGCGGGACCGGGTGGTCCGCGCCCAGCAGCTCCGGCAGGGCGGCGCGGGCCGCGGCGGAGGACCCGAAGACGGGCCGTACGCCGCGCAGCACCTCGGCCAGTGCCCCGCCGGGGCGGATCTCGCACAGCTCGGCCGCGGGCAGATCACCCTGCGGGCCGACGAGGGCGAGCTGGCTGAAGTCGAGCTCGCCGTCGGGGGTCATCGCTCCGGCGATGCCCGCTCCGGCTCCTGCTCCCCCTCCTGCCGCCGCTCCCGTGAACTCGTCGATCGGCCGGAGCCGGTCGGTTCGGCGCAGCCTTAAAACGACCGGTCCGACGGGCCGCTCGTCACCAACGGGGAGGGGGTCGCGCAGGTAGACGAGGATGGCGTCGGAGAAGGTGGGCACGGTGGCCCGGCACAGGCCGAGCACGATCTCGTCGAGGTCGATCCCGCGCGCGATGCGCCGGGTGGCAGCGCCGACGAACCGCAGCCGGTCGCCCTCCCGCCGCGCGATGGTCGCGTCGACCCCGATGCCGCTGACGGGGCCGGACGCGGAACCGGACCCGGCGGCGCCCGGTCCGGACGCGGAGCCGGGCCGACCCGTCTCGCGGGCGGCTTCGCGGGCGGCTTCGCCGTCGCGGGTGCGCGCGCTGCCGGCCT
>NZ_JBHWMB010000019.1:0-126872 GCF_042730015.1 Streptomyces sp. NPDC059957
GTACGCGGGCTTCCGCCCGGCACGCCGAGAGCACGCACCAGACGCCGCAAGGCCGCCCTTCGGGCGACGACGGGAGTTTGACGACAGGCCCTAGGCCCGCCGTCCCCCGAATGGACGCGCCCCCGTTGCGGGCCGCTCCGGGGCGGGTTCGACTCGGGCCATGAGCACCGACCAGCCGCCGCCGGGCCAGCCGCCCGAGGACGACCCGTTCCTCAAGAAGCCCCAGGAACCGACGCCGCCGCCGTCGGGTGGTTCGCCGTACGGCTCACCGCCCGCAGGCGCCGGCGGAGGCTTCCCGCCGCCCCCGCCCGGAGGCGGAGGGGGCTATCCCCCGCCGCCCCCGCCCGGCGGAGGCGGCTACCCGCCCCCGCCGCCCCCGTACAACGGAGGTCCGGGCGGTGGCGACCCGTACGGCGGTGGTGGGGGCGGCTACGGCATGCCCGACCCGCTCGCCGGGATGCCGCCGCTCGCCGACTTCGGCAAGCGGCTCGTGGCCCGCGTCATCGACCTGCTGATCATCGCCGTCCCGCTGTTCCTCATCCAGCTGGCCGTCGGCGACCGCAATCGGTACACCGTCGAGACGAACAACGGCGAGGACGTCACCGAGGTCATCACCAAGTCCTACAGCGGCAGCGGTCTGGTCATGACGCTGATCTCGATCGTCGCCTACGTGGGCTACGACTGGTGGTTCGTCAAGAAGAACGGCCAGACCCTCGGCAAGAAGTGGATGGGCCTGCGCGTCGCCATGCTCAACGACGGCAGCGTCCCGCAGTCCAACGCCGCGCTCTCCCGCGCCGCCGTGCTCTGGCTGCCGACGCTGATCTGCTGCTTCTGCCTGTGGCCGATCGCGCTCGTCATCTCGATGCTCGTCGACAAGCCCTACAAGCAGGGTCTGCACGACAAGGTGGCCAAGACCGTGGTGGTCCAAGCCACCTAGAGGGCACCTGGACGTACGCAGTCAGAGCGCGCGGGCGGTCTCCCCACGGGGGAGGCCGCCCGCGCCGCACTGTGCGCGGGGCCGGCGGCGGCCGGTCGCCGGCGTCCGGTCAGTGGTGCACGGGATGCTCGACCGGCGTCGGTGCGGGGGCGCCCGCCGCCACGTCCTGCGGCAGGGTGTCGGGCACGGGCGAGGCGGTCTTCGTGCGGGTCGCCGCGTGCCGTCCGCGCCGGCGCGGGAGCGGCACGGTGAGGGCGACGAGGACCCCGAGCGCGAGTGCGGCGGCGGAGATGACCGCGACGCCGAGTCCCGTACTCGTCTGCGAGAGCAGCAGCATGGCGATCGTCGACACGATGACGGTGGCGGACCCGTAGGCGAGCTGTGCGGCAGTCGGACGCGGCATGGCGATATCCGTCCTCGAAGCGGGAGGGGGAGTCGGCTCGACCGGATCTGGCGCCGAGTGACTCTACGACGGTGGATGCCCGAGCGGAACTGTCGGTAAGCGCGACCTCACCCATGTGACGGGAAGCAGCGGAGCACGGGGGGCGCACGGGGAGCACCCCCGGGGTCCCGGGGGCCGGGAGGGGCGGACGGGGCGGGTGCGCTTCGATGACGGTCCTGCGCGTGTCCGGTGCCGGTCCGGTGCCGGTCCTGCGCCGGACCGATGGGTGTCCGGCGCGTGTCCGGTGCCGGGCCAGAAGTGCCGTTCGTCCCCTATGCCCGCGGAACGTCCGAATAGCGGAACTCGGTGACCGCATAGTGCAGTTGTAAGGAACAAGTCAAGGTCTGTCTTTTCTTGCGACTCTCCGGTCAAATGTCGTCACTTGAGACGCGCGCCGCACGGAACCCCCCACTCCTACGGAGAAGTTCCGCACCACCTTCGCGGCCGCGGGAGGGGAACGACATCAAGTGACCAGCAACTCGGCCAGAAGACGAGCGCTGCGCGCCGCCGCAATCGGCGTGACCCTGGCAGCGACGGCGGCCACCGGCGCCGCCTTCACGTGGGCCCAGGCAGACCCGGGTGCGAAGGTGTCTGCCGCGGAACGCCAGGACCCGACCGCTCCTTCCAAGGAGAAGGTCGACCACGACCTGGAAGGCCCGTTCAGCAAGCAGCAGGAGCAGGCCAAGAAGGCTGCCCTGGAGCAGGTGCTGAGCGGCAAGAAGAACGTCGAGCAGCGGGGCGCCTCCAAGGTCGTCAAGCTCGACGACAAGAAGTACGTCGAGCTCGGACGCGAGAAGACCGACAAGATCTTCACGATCCTCGTCGACTTCGGCGACCAGGTGGACAACACCACCATGTTCGACCCGGACGGCCCCGGTCCCAAGCCGGCCGCGCCCAAGTACGGCGGCAACCCGGGCCCGCTGCACAACCAGATCGCCCAGCCCGACCGTGCGACGAACAACAGCACGGCCTGGCGCAAGGACTTCAACCGCGCGTACTTCCAGGACCTGTACTTCGGTACCGGCACCGGCAAGAACTCGCTGAAGACCTACTACGAGAAGACCTCCTCCGGCCGTTACTCGGTCGAGGGCGAGGTGGCCGACTGGGTCAAGGTCCCGTACAACGAGGCCCGTTACGGCTCGAACTACTGCGGCCAGTCCAACTGCTCCAACGTCTGGGACACGGTCAAGGACGGCGTAACCGCCTGGGCCGAGGCCCAGAAGAAGGCCGGCAAGACCGACGCCCAGATCAAGGCGCAGATGGCCCAGTACGACCTCTGGGACCGCTACGACTTCGACGGCGACGGCAACTTCAACGAGTCCGACGGCTACATCGACCACTTCCAGATCGTCCACGCGGGCGAGGACGAGTCGGCCGGTGGCGGCGTGCAGGGCACCAACGCCCTGTGGGCGCACCGCTGGTACGCCTACGGGACCGAGGCCGGCAAGAACGGCCCCGCGAACAACAAGGCCGGCGGCACCCAGATCGGCAACACCGGCATCTGGGTCGGCGACTACACGATGCAGCCCGAGAACGGCGGCCTCGGCGTCTTCGCGCACGAGTACGGCCACGACCTGGGCCTGCCCGACCTCTACGACACCTCCGGTGGCGGCGAGAACTCGGTCGGCTTCTGGTCCCTGATGTCGGCCGGCTCCTGGCTCGGCACCGGCAAGGACTCCATAGGCGACCTCCCGGGCGACATGACCGCCTGGGACAAGTTCCAGCTGGGCTGGCTGAACTACGACGTGGCCAAGGCCGCGACGAAGTCCACCCACAAGCTGGGGGTCTCGGCGTACAACACCAAGGACAAGCAGGCGCTCGTCGTCGAGCTGCCGAAGAAGAAGGTCACCACCGAGATCGTCGCTCCCGCCGAGGGTTCCTCGCAGTGGTGGAGCAACATGGGTGACGACCTCAAGAACACCCTCACCCGCTCGGTCGACCTGACCGGCAAGTCCTCCGCGGCCCTGTCGCTCAAGGGCTGGTGGGACATCGAGGCGGAGTACGACTTCCTGTACACCGAGGTCTCCACCGACGGTGGCGCCACCTGGACCTCGCTCGCCGGCACCGCCGACGGCGTGGACATCCCGGTCGACGCTTCCAACAGCCCCTCGCTCACCGGCGTCTCGGGCAGCTGGAAGAACCTGAACTACTCGCTGAACGCCTACGCGGGCAAGAAGGTCGACCTCCGCTTCCGCTACCAGACGGACGGCGGCGCGGGCGGCAAGGGCTTCACGGGCGACGCGCTCAGCATCACGGCGGACGGCGCCACGCTGTTCACCGACGGTGCCGAGAACGGCGACAACGGCTGGACCGGCAAGGGCTTCTCCCGCGTCGGCGCCGGCTTCACCAAGGAGTACGCCCAGTACTACCTGGCCGAGAACCGCCGCTACGTCTCGTTCGACAAGACCCTCAAGGTCGGTCCGTACAACTTCGGCTTCGCCAACACCAAGCCGAACTGGGTCGAGCACTACGCCTACCAGGACGGTCTCCTGATCTGGCAGTGGGACACCTCCCAGAAGGACAACAACACCAGCCAGCACCCCGGCTCCGGTCTGATCCTTCCGATCGACGCCAACGCCAAGCCGATGAAGTGGTCGGACGGCACCCTGCTGCGGAACAAGATCCAGCCGTACGACGCCGCCTTCAGCGCGTACAAGACGGAGGCCGTCACCCTTCACAAGAACGGTGAGGAGCTGTTCCTGAAGCCGAAGGCCGCGCAGCTGGTCTTCGACGACCACAAGGGCAAGTACTACTACGACGAGAACCCGACCGGCTCGGTGAAGGTCACTGACACCAACACCAAGATCAAGATCGTGAAGGAGACCTACGACGGTCTCGTCATGACGGTCGAGGTCGGCCCCTCCGTTAAGTAATTCGGTAAAACCGCAGGTCAAAACATGATCGGCCGTCGCCCCCTAGCGGGCGGCGGCCGATCGCGTTTAGATGCGTGGGCTGAGTTTCTTATTGACGGGGGAGATGAAGACATGCCCGGTGGAGGATTCGTCCGCTTGCCAGGCGGCAGCGTGGTCGTCGCGCTCACGCTGCCCAGACCGTCCGTGGAAGGTGCCGTCAAGGGCGCCATCGACGGCGGCACCGACGCCGGAACCGACGCCGGAACCGACGGTGGAAACGTCCGCGTGCTGGTGCACGCGGTGAACCGGGCCCGCGCCCTGACCAGGCTGCGGAACCTCGGATTGCGCGCCGTCTACCTGCGCGGCAACGCCCAGCCGCCCACTCCGGACGAGATCACGGCCGTCCTGCACCACCCCGACGGCCTGCTGTGGCGCTGCGCGCCCGACCGGGCGACGGAGCTGTGGCACCCGATCAGGGCCCTGCTGGGGTAGGCGGGCGGGGCCGGGAGGGGCCCCTGCCGCCCCGCGGGCGGCCTGCCGGTGCCCCCGCCGGTGCCCGGTGTCAGCCGGCCACCACCGGGGTCCCGCTCAGCTCCACACCGGCTTCCCGGAGCTCGGCCAGCGCGCGGGCCGTGGTGTGCGGGGCCACTCCGGCCGTCAGGTCGAGCAGCACGTGCGTACGGAACCCCGCGCGGGCCGCGTCCAGGGCGGTGGCCTTCACACAGTGGTCGGTGGCGATGCCGACCACGTCGACCTCGGTGACCTGCCGGTCGCGCAGCCACTGCGTGAGCCCGCGGCCGTTCTCGTCCGCACCCTCGAAGCCGCTGTACGCCGCTTCGTACGCACCCTTGTCGAACACGGCGGCCACGGCCCCCGAGGCGACGGCGGGCGCGAAGTTCGGGTGGAAGCCCACGCCCTCGGTCCCGGCGACGCAGTGCACCGGCCAGGAGGTCTCGTAGTCCGGCTGGGCCGGGGGGTGCGCGAAGTGGGACCCGGGGTCGACGTGGTGGTCGCGGGTGGCGACGACGTGCCGGTAGCCGGCGGTGGCCTGGCCGATGAGCTCGGTGATGGCGGCGGCGATGTCGGCTCCGCCGGTGACCGCGAGGCTGCCGCCCTCGCAGAAGTCGTTCTGTACGTCGACGACGATCAGTGCGCGGTGCATGTCCGGTGCCCTTCGGTTGGGTGTTCCTGTGCGGCGGAGTGGTCCTGGCGGGACGGTGGGGGCCCTGCGGGGCCTTTCCCCCACCCCGCCCCTTCCCGAAACTGGGGCTCCGCCCCAGACCCCCCACCGGCGCTCCGCGCCCGCGCCGGCGGGACTCGGCTTTGACGGCGGCCGCAGCCGAATCCAGCCCCGCCGGCGTTTGAGGCGCGGGGTCTGGGGCGGAGCCCCAGGGGCCCCGGCTGCGCCGGGCTTGCGGCCCCGCCCCGCTACCGGCGCTACACGTACTCGGTCGGGATCACGGCCTCGCCCCGCGACAGCTGCGTCGCAGAGAGCGGCAGGCCCGCCAGGACCTCGCGGTGGCGGTCGCGGGCCGCCTCGAGGGACTCGCGGGCCACCACCTCACCCGCCTTGACCAGCTGGACCAGCAGCTGGGTGTCGGCCAGCGCGGCCGGCACCGGCCCGGTCCCGAGGACCTCCGCCTCGGCGACCCCCTCGGAGTCGACCCGGCGGGCGGCCCACTTGCGCCCCCCGACGGAGGTCTTGCCGCCGGAGGACTTCTTCGCCACCGACACCAGCGGCGCCTTGGGATCGGCCGAGGCCGCCCGCGCCACCAGCTTGTAGACCATCGAGCACGTCGGGTGTCCGCTGCCCGTCACCAGCTGGGTGCCGACCCCGTACGCGTCCACCGGCGCGGCCGCCAGCGAGGCGATCGCGTACTCGTCGAGGTCCGAGGTCACCACGATCTTCGTCGCGGTCGCCCCCAGCTCGTCGAGCTGCTGCCGCACCCGGTGCGCGACCAGCAGCAGGTCCCCGGAGTCGATGCGGACGGCGCCCAGGTCCGTACCGGCGACCTCCACGGCCGTCCGTACCGCTTCCGCCACGTCGTAGGTGTCCACCAGCAGCGTGGTGGAGCTGCCCAGGGAGGCGACCTGGGCGGTGAAGGCGTCCCGCTCGCTGTCGTGCAGCAGGGTGAAGGCGTGCGCGCTGGTGCCGACCGTCGGGATCCCGTACCGGAAGCCGGCCGCCAGGTCCGAGGTGGAGGTGAAGCCGCCGACGTACGCGGCGCGCGCCGAGGCGACGGCCGCCAGTTCGTGCGTGCGCCGGGCGCCCATCTCGATCAGCGGCCGGCCGCCGGCGGCCGAGGCCATCCGGGAGGCGGCCGCGGCGATCGCGGAGTCGTGGTTGAGGATCGACAGGATCACGGTCTCCAGCAGCACGCACTCGGCGAAGCTGCCCTCGACGCGCAGGACCGGCGAGCCGGGGAAGTAGACCTCGCCCTCCGGGTAGCCCCAGATGTCGCCGGAGAAGCGGTAGGAGGCGAGCCAGTCGAGGGTGCGGGCGTCGATGACGCTGCGCTCGCGCAGGAACTCCAGTACGGCGCCGTCGAAGCGGAAGTTCTCCACCGCGTCGAGCACCCGGCCGGTCCCCGCGATCACTCCGTAGCGGCGCCCCTCGGGGAGCCGGCGGGTGAACACCTCGAAGACCGAGCGCCGGTCGGCCGTGCCGTTGGCCAGCGCGGCCTGCAACATCGTGAGCTCGTAATGGTCCGTGAAGAGCGCTGTCGACGGCACGTCCACCGGCAGGCCCAGGTCCGCAGGGTTCATGCGACGGATGCTAGCGCACATCTCGTCAAAGTGACGAGATGTAGGGGCCCGTTTGTGCGACGGGCCCCTGTCAGTGGCAGCATGGGACAAGTGAGTGTTGCTCCCATTGAGATCGAACGCACCGAATCGGCCGAAGAGACCTTCGCGGTCCCCGAACCCGACGTCCCGTGGGTGACCCTGGTGCACAACGACCCGGTCAACCTCATGAGCTACGTGACGTACGTGTTCCAGGCCTACTTCGGCTACTCCAAGGACAAGGCGAACAAGCTGATGATGGACGTCCACCACAAGGGTCGGGCGGTCGTCTCCAGCGGCAGCCGCGAGGAGATGGAACGGGACGTGCAGGCCATGCACGGCTACGGCCTCTGGGCGACCATGTCCCAGGACCGCAACTGATGGGCGGCGTTTTCGAGCCCCTGAAGGCCGGCGGGGCCGCCATCGCGCTGGACGAGATCGAGATCTCGATCCTGCGCTCCCTGGCCGTGCAGCTGCTGGAGCTCATCGGCCCCGGCGAGCCGGAGCCCGAACCGGACGCCGACCCGCTGGCCGCGCTCTTCGCCGCCTCCGACGGACCGACCGAGCCCCCCTCCGACCCGGCCCTGGCCCGGCTCTTCCCCGACGCATACGGCGGCCCGGAGACCGGCCCCGACGCCGACACGGAGGAGCTGCGGGCCCACTCGGCCGAGTTCCGCCGCTTCACCGAGAACGACCTGCGCTCCCGCAAGCGGGAGGACGCGCTGGCCGTCGTGCGGAGCCTGGACGGGCTGAGCCCGGCCGGCGACGGGGCGGCCGTCCTGGAGGTCGACGGGGAACTGCGGCTGCGCTGGCTCGGCGCCCTGAACGACCTGCGGCTCACCATCGCGGCCCGCCTCGACATCACGGAGGACGACGAGAGCGCCGTGCTGTTCCGGCTGCCGGACGACGATCCGCGCAAGCCGATGGTGATGGCGTACCTCTGGCTCGGCGGTCTCCAGGAGACCCTCGTCGAGACGCTCACCGACAGCCTCTGAGGGTGCTCCGCGAACCGCTCCGCGGAATCGCTCCGAGGAACCCTCTGAAGATCCTCAAGCGGGTCGCCCGTTCGCTCAGCGGACGCTCAAATCCGGATAACGATCAGATCACCACGATGTGGTGATCTGATCCATTTCAGGACCTCTGTCCTGATTTTTTTATGCCCTGCGTCACATTTTCCGCCCTCCTGTACCCGTAAGGCCGTGATAAATCTTGCGCGGCCGCCGACGGGGCGCCACCCATGTCCCCCGGCCTGCTTGAACCGGCTGACCGCCGGGTGCAACTCCATCCGTATCCGGGGGGATCGAGGACCCGATCCGCTGCCAGTCATGGCGCGGGTCGGCGTGGAGAAAGGCGCACCAAGAGACATGACCTCCGTACAGGTCGACGAGCAGCAGCACGACACGACCGGGGGCGACGGCTACCACCGCGCACTCGGAGCCCGCCAGATCCAGATGATCGCGATCGGCGGCGCCATCGGCACCGGCCTCTTCCTGGGAGCCGGCAAGGCCATCTCCAAGGCCGGCCCCAGCCTGATCCTGGCCTACGCCATCGCGGGCCTGGTCATCTTCTTCATCATGCGGGCCCTGGGCGAACTGCTCATGTACCGCCCGGTGTCCGGCTCCTTCTCGGACTACGCCCGGGAGTTCCTCGGCCCCTTCTGGGGATACGTGACCGGCTGGACCTACTGGCTCTTCTGGGTGGTCACCGGAATCACCGAAGTCACCGCCGCGGCGCAGTACATGTCGTACTGGACCCACGACAGCTTCCCGCAATGGGCGTACGCGCTGATCTTCACCGTCATCCTCTACGGCGCCAACCTGATCTCCGTGAAGCTCTTCGGCGAGCTGGAGTTCTGGTTCTCCATGGTCAAGGTCACCGCCATCGTCGGCATGATCCTGATCTGCGCCGGCATCCTCACCATCGGCTTCTCCGACGCCGCGGACACCGCCACCGTCTCCAACCTGTGGAACGACGGCGGCTTCTTCCCCAAGGGCCTCGGCGGCACGCTGATGACCCTGCAGATCGTGATGTTCGCCTTCCTCGCCGTCGAACTGGTCGGCGTCACCGCCGGCGAGTCCAAGGACCCCGAGAAGACCCTGCCCAAGGCCATCAACACCGTGCCGTGGCGCATCGCCGTCTTCTACGTCGGCGCGCTGATCATGATCCTGTCGGTCGTCCCGTGGCACGAGTTCCAGCCCGGCGTCAGCCCCTTCGTCGCCGCCTTCGAGAAGATGGGCCTCGGCGTCGGCGCCGCGATCGTCAACTTCGTCGTCCTGACCGCGGCCCTGTCCTCCTGCAACTCGGGCATGTACTCCACCGGCCGCATGCTGCGCGACCTCGCCCTCAACGGCCAGGGCCCGAAGTTCTTCACGAAGCTCACCAAGAGCGGCACCCCGCTGATCGGCACCAGCTTCTCGGCGGCCCTGATGCTGGTCGGCGTCTGGATCAACTACGTCGCCCCCGGCAAGGCCTTCGACTACGTCGTCTCCTTCGCCACCATCTCCGGCATGTGGGCCTGGATCATGATCCTGGTCTGCCAGATCCGCTACCGGGCCGCCTCCGACCGCGGCGACCTCCCCAAGTCCCCGTTCCGCGCCCCCGGCGCCCCGTTCACGAGCTACTTCGCCCTGGCCTTCATCGGCATGGTCATCGTGATGATGGGCGTCGACAAGGACGCCCGGGTCTCCCTCTACTGCGCGCCCCTGTGGGGCCTGCTGCTGGGCGTCTGCTACCTGGTGATGAAGTCCCGCGACCCGCGCGGCGCCGCCTTCACCAAGGCCTCGTAGGGGCCTGTCCGAACCGTGGGTCCCGGCCGCCTGTCACGGCCGGGAACCACGCGACTTTCCGGCGCGAGCCCTTGCACGCAGGGGCTCGTGTCCACCATCCGGGCCCTCCCGTACCAGCCCTCGGTACGGCAGGGCCCGTCTGCTTATCCTGTCGCTCATGCTGACCATCACCCAGGCCCTCCACGACCAGATCGTCGCGCACGCCCGTCAGGACCACCCCGACGAGGCCTGCGGCGTGGTCGCCGGCCCGGCGGGCACGGACCGCCCGGAGCGGTTCGTACCGATGCTGAACGCGGCCCGTTCGCCCACGTTCTACGAGTTCGACTCGAAGGACCTGCTGAAGCTCTACCGCGATCTGGACGACCGGGACGAAGAGCCCGTCATCGTCTACCACTCGCACACCGCGACCGAGGCCTACCCCTCGCGCACGGACGTCACGTACGCGAACGAGCCCGGCGCGCACTACGTGCTGGTCTCCACCGCCGACAAGGACGGCCTCGGGGAGTTCCAGTTCCGGTCGTACCGGATCGTCGAAGGCGTGATCACGGAGGAAGAAGTGCAGGTCGTAGCCGCCTACTGAGGCACCGGCACAGGGCTACTTCTCAGTATGTGAGCGATATCCGTCCACAATGCGGGATCACACTCCAAACCAGGGACCGGGAATCGTTAACATGACCGCATGGTTTCCCACGACGTGAGCATCGAGACGCCCAGCAGGCTGCTGCTTGTGGCGCGGCTGCACGTCGACCTGTGCCGCCTCGCCAGCGCCATCTGTACTGCCGCCTGAGCCCCGACGGCCCCCTCGCGGGCCGCGGCGGCTCACGCCTGCTCCGCTTCGCTTCGCCCGCTTCCCTTCACCATCCTGACTGGAGCCTGCCATGGCCATCGAGGTCCGCATCCCCACCATCCTCCGCACCTACACCAACGGCGAGAAGGCCGTCACGGGCGCGGGTGCGACGCTCTCCGAGCTGTTCTCCGACCTGGAGACCCGCCACAAGGGCATCCAGGAGCGCATCATCGACGAGGCCAAGGGCGGCGAGCTGCGCCGCTTCGTCAACGTCTACCTCAACGACGAGGACGTCCGCTTCCTCGACGGCATCTCCACCGCGCTCAAGGACGGCGACAACGTCACCATCCTCCCGGCCGTAGCCGGCGGATCGAAGTAATGCGCTACGACTCCCCCCTGGCCGCGGTCGGCAACACGCCGCTGGTACGCCTGCCCCGGCTCTCGCCCTCGGACGACGTCCGCATCTGGGCGAAGCTGGAGGACCGCAACCCGACCGGCTCGATCAAGGACCGCCCCGCGCTCCACATGGTCGAGCAGGCCGAGAAGGACGGCCGGCTGTACCCCGGCTGCACGATCCTGGAGCCCACCTCCGGCAACACGGGCATCTCCCTCGCCATGGCCGCGAAGCTCAAGGGCTACAAGATCGTGTGCGTCATGCCCGAGAACACCTCTCAGGAGCGGCGCGACCTGCTGGCCATGTGGGGAGCCGAGATCATCCCGTCGCCGGCGGCGGGCGGCTCGAACACGGCCGTCCGCGTCGCGAAGGAACTGGCCGAGCAGAACCCCTCCTGGGTGATGCTCTACCAGTACGGCAACCCCGACAACGCGGGCGCCCACTACGCCACGACCGGCCCGGAGATCCTCGCGGACCTCCCCTCGATCACCCACTTCGTGGCCGGCCTCGGCACCACCGGAACCCTCATGGGCGTGGGCCGCTACCTGCGCGAACACGTCCCGGGCGTCAAGATCGTCGCCGCGGAACCGCGCTACGACGACCTCGTCTACGGGCTGCGCAACCTCGACGAGGGCTTCGTCCCCGAGCTGTACGACGCCTCGGTCCTGACGACCCGCTTCTCGGTGGGCTCGGCGGACGCGGTCACCCGCACCCGGGAGCTCCTCCAGCAGGAGGGCATCTTCGCCGGCGTCTCCACGGGCGCGGCCCTGCACGCGGCGATCGGCGTCGGCCGCAAGGCGGTCGCGGCGGGCGAGTCGGCCGACATCGTCTTCGTCGTCGCCGACGGCGGCTGGAAGTACCTCTCGACGGGCGTCTACACGGCGGCCACCACGGAAGAAGCCATCGAAGTCCTCCAGGGCCAGCTCTGGGCGTAGCCGAACCTTTTTTGACGCGTCGCTCGCACCGCTGCGCGGGCTTCGCGGCGCTGCGCCGGACTCCGTCCGGCGGGGGCTGGTCGGGGTGCCCGCCACGGCCGCCTGGGGCCGGTGGGTGGGTGGGTGGGTGGGGGTGTGTCGGCCCTGCGGGGCGGGGGTCCCCTACCCACCCTTCGCCCGTTCCCCGGGCGCTGCCCGGACCCGTTCCGGGGGCCGGCCCCCGTACCCCCGCTCCTCAAACGCAGGAGGGGCTGGATTTCGCCGAGGCGGGGCTGGATGCGCGCGGGGCGGGCTGGATGGCGCGGAGCGCCATTTCAGCCCCTCCGGCGTTTGAGGAGCGGGGTCCGGGCATCGCCCGGGGAACGGTGGAAGGGTGGGTAGGGGACAGCCCCGCGAAGCGGCACCCCGACGGGCACCCGCAGGCGGGCCGGGGCACGCCCGCAGCCGCGCCCCCGGCGAGCAGCCCGGACGGGTCAGGCCAACAGCGCGGCCAGCACCCCCGCGTGACTCGCCCCCGGATCCTTGACGGCAGTCAGCAGCGTGACCGGCCCGGCCGCAGCCACGCACCGCAGCCGCGCCAGCTCCGCCACCGCTTCCTCCCCGCGCAGCTCCACCGCGTACCGATCCCGGAACTCCGCCACCGACCCACCCCCGTGGAACCACTTCCGCAGGTCCCCCGACGGGGCAACGGCCTTCGCCCACTCGTCGACCCCCGCCGCTTCCTTCGACAGCCCCCGCGGCCACAGCCGGTCCACGAGCACCCGGACCCCGTCCAGCTCCGGCTCGGGGGGATCGTAGACCCGCTTCAGCCGCACTACCCGAGGCCCCCGAGTCCCTTCACCTCGTCCCACACCGCCGGATCCACCGTCCCCAGCGGCCGCGCCCGCGCGAACTCCCATACCGACACCTCCACGACCCGGTCCGCCTCCAGGAACCCGCCCCGCGCCCCCACCACCCCCGGCGGCAGCGGGATCACCCCGGCGCGCCGGTCGTCGTACTTCCCGGTGATCCGCGCGATCCGCGCCCGGTGGCCCCGTACGCCCAGCACCAGGACGGGCCGCCCGTCCTCCAGGGACCACAGCTCACCGGCCTCCGGCCGCGGCAGCGGTCCGGGTCCGTGCGGCGGATCCGCGGCCCGCCGTACCCGCCGGGGGAGAAGCACCAGCAGGATCACGACCACCACCGCGGCGACCGCCGGCCACCAGGACGTGTCCATACTCCGACCGTAGTCCTGCCCGGCGCCCCCGGCATGGCAGCAGCGCGGCTGCGGCACGCCGGGCGGCACACCAGCGCCACCACCGGCGGCACGCCGACGGCACGCGCGGCGCCGTGCCGAACGGCAACCCGGGGCCACCCCGTCGCTCCCCCGGGTGACAGCTCAGGTGATTCGCCCCACAACGGCCTGCCGCGGAGGAGCGACCGGACGTTTCGCGCCTTACGCTCGACCCACGCACGGCCCGCATTCCGTCCACGGACCGTCCACGGAGGTTCACGCTCCATGAAGCTCACCGTCGTCGGCTGTTCGGGCTCGTTCCCGTCCGCGGAATCGGCCTGTTCGAGCTACCTCGTCGAGGCCGACGGCTTCCGGCTGCTCCTCGACATGGGCAACGGCTCCCTCGGCGAGCTCCAGCGCCACATCGGGCTCTACGATCTCGACGCGATCTTCCTCAGCCACCTGCACGCCGATCACTGCATCGACATGTGCGCCTACTTCGTCGCCCGCTTCTACCGCCACGAGGGCGGCCGCTGCGGCACCATCCCCGTCTACGGCCCCGAGGGCACCGAGAAGCGGCTTTCCACCGCCTACGAGGACGTCCCCGACGAGCGCTCCATGAGCGAGGTCTTCGACTTCCGGACCCTGAAGTCCGGCACCTTCGAGATCGGCCCGTTCCAGGTCCGCACCGAGAAGGTCTGCCACCCGGTCGAGTCCTACGGGATCCGCGTCGAGCACGGCGGCCGCTCGCTCACGTACTCCGGCGACACCGGCGTCTGCCCCGAGCTGGGCCTGCTCGCCGAGGACACGGACCTGTTCCTGTGCGAGGCCTCCTTCACCCACGGCAAGGAGGACATCCCCGACCTCCACCTCAACGGGCGCGAGGCCGGCGAGATCGCCCGCTCCGGCCGCGCCGGCCGGCTCGTCCTGACCCACATCCCGCCGTGGACGGACGCCGAACGCAACCTGGCGGACGCCCGCGCGGTCTACGACGGCCCGGTGGAGCTGGCGTACACGGGCGCGGTGTACGAGGTCTGAGCCGGGCCCCGGCCCTCCGGACGGATACGCGAAAGCCCCCGCCCTCCCTTCCGGGAGAGCGGGGGCTTTCGCGTGGTGTGGGGCGGGAGACCTACTTGGCCTCGGCCTTCTCCATCTCGGCGAGCTCCTCGTCGGACTCGCGGCCCGGCGTCGGAAGGTTGAACTTGGTGATCGCGAAGCGGAAGCCGAAGTAGTAGACCGCCGCGAAGACCAGGCCGATCGGAAGGATCAGCCAGGGCGAGGTCGCCTTGTTCCAGCCGAGGCCGAGGTCGATCAGGCCGGCGGAGAAGGTGAAGCCGGCGTGCACCCCGAGTGCCCAGGTGACGGCCATGGACACGGCGGTCAGCACCGCGTGGATGGCGTACAGGGCCGGGGCGATGAACATGAACGAGAACTCGATCGGCTCGGTGACACCCGTGACGAACGAGGTGAGGGCGAGCGAGACCATCATGCCGGTGACCGCCTTGCGGCGCTCCGGACGGGCGCTGTGGGCGATGGCCAGGGCGGCGGCCGGCAGGCCGAACATCATGATCGGGAAGAAGCCGGTCATGAACTGTCCGGCGCTCGCGTCGCCGGCCCAGAAGCGGTTCAGGTCACCGTGCACGACCGCGCCGGCGGCGTTGGTGAAGTCACCGATCTCGAACCAGGCGACGGTGTTGACGAACTGGTGCATGCCGATCGGGATCAGCGCGCGGTTGATGAGGCCGAAGACGCCCGCACCGATGGAGCCGAGGCCGGTCATCCACTCGCCGAAGTTGGTGATGAGCTCACCGATCGGCTCCCAGGCCAGGCCGAAGAAGACACCGACGAGGACGCCGACGAAGGCCATGATGATCGGGACCAAGCGGCGGCCGTTGAAGAAGCCGAGCCAGTCGACCAGCTTGGTGCGGTGGAAGCGCTGCCACAGGACCGCGGAGAGCAGACCCATGATGATGCCGCCGAGGACGCCCGGGTTGTTGTACACCGCCGGGATGTCGACACCGTTGTTCTCGGTGGTGTTGATGATGGCCTCGTGCACCGGGAACGCGGTGAGCACGTTCTTGTAGACGAGGAAGCCGACCAGCGCCGCGAGGGCGGTGGAGCCGTCGGCCTTCTTGGCGAAGCCGATGGCGACACCGATGCAGAAGAGCAGCGGCAGGTTGGCGAAGACGGCGTCACCGGCGGTGGCGAACACCGTGGCGACCTTGCCCCAGCCGAGGCCGTCCTTGCCGAAGACGTCGGGCTGGCCGAGGCGCAGCAGGATACCCGCGGCCGGCAGGACGGCGATCGGCAGCTGAAGGCTGCGGCCGACCTTCTGCAGACCCTGGATCAGGCCGGAGCCCCGCTTCTTGGCGGGAGCGGCGGTGGCCGTACTCATCAACTTCCTCCAGTGGACAAGACGCTGCCTGGGGACATGGCAAAAGGGGGGATGGCGGCGTCTCAGGAAAGGGGAGGACCCCGGGCCGAAAGGCCTACGTGGTCTACACCACTCAGTGGTGTAGACCAGTTGTAGCACGGTGAGGTCCGCGTAAGGAACCCACCAATTCCGTGGTGGAAGACACAGCGGGACATACATGACAAAGGCCCCCGGACCCTGTGGGTCCGGAGGCCTTTGTCTCGTATTCGTCTGTACTGGGCAGGGCTTACGGCGTCGCCCGGGAGGGCTTTCGGCGGCCCCCGCGAAGGACCGTCGGCGGGTCCGGGCGGGACCTTCGCCGGGATTCAGGGGTGCTTAGGGCCCCTGCCGGCCCGCGGCTCGCACGGGCCGGAAGTCCCGGCGGGGCTCACGCCTTGGTGTTCTCCGCCTGCATCACCGCGATCTCCTCGTCCGACTCCCGGCCGGGCGTCTTGATGTCCCACTTGGTGATCGCGAAGCGGAAGATGCCGTAGTAGACGACCGCGAAGCAGAGGCCGATCGGAATGATCAGCCAGGGCTTCGTCGCGAGGCCCCAATTGATGAAGTAGTCGATCAGGCCGGCCGAGAAGCTGAAGCCGTCCTTGACCCCGAACGCCCAGGTCACCGCCATCGACACACCCGTGAGCACGGCGTGGACCGCGTACAGCAGGGGCGCCAGGAAGAGGAAGGAGTACTCCAGCGGCTCGGTGATGCCGGTGACGAACGAGGTCAGGCCGACCGACATCATCAGACCGCCGACCTCCTTGCGCCGCGCGGGCTTCGCACAGTGCGTGATCGCCAGCGCCGCCGCCGGGAGGGCGAACATCATGATCGGGAAGAAGCCGGTGAGGAACTGGCCCGCGTTCGGGTCGCCCGCGAGGAACATCGGGATGTCTCCGTGGACCGTCTGCCCGTCCGGCTTGGTGTAACTGCCGAACTGGAACCACACCGGCACGTTCAGGAACTGGTGCAGGCCGATCACCAGCAGGGCGCGGTTCGCGATGCCGAAGATGCCGGCGCCCAACGACCCCAGGCCGATCAGCCAGTCCGAGAAGCTCTCCAGCGCGCTGCCGATCGCAGGCCAGATCCACAGGCACAGGACGGCGAAGGCGATCGCCACGACGGTCATGATGATCGGGACCAGGCGGCGGCCGTTGAAGAAGCCGAGCCAGTCCACCAGCTTGACGCGGTGGCAGCGCTGCCAGAACCAGGCGGCCAGCAGGCCCATGATGATGCCGCCGAACACCCCCGGGTTCTGGAACGTGTACTCGGCGAGGGTCTGGTCGGGACCCAGGCAGCCGCCCCCGACGTCCTTGGTCCCGTCGGGGCAGGACTGGGGGAAGGCGCGCAGCACGGCCCGGTAGACGAGGAAGCCGACCACCGCCGCGAGGGCGGTCGAGCCGTCCGCCTTCTTGGCCATGCCGATCGCGACGCCGATGCAGAAGAGCAGGGGCAGGCCGAGGTCGGCATTGAGCAGGGCGCCGCCCGCGGAGGCGATGACCTTGGCGACGTTCGTCCAGCCCAGGCCGTCCTTGCCGAACACGTCGTCCTGCCCGAACCGGTTCAGGAGGCCTGCCGCCGGCAGTACGGCGATCGGCAGCTGGAGGCTCCGGCCCATCTTCTGCAGCCCTTGGAACAAGCCGTTCCACCACTTCGGCTGTGGCACTGCTGCGGCGCTGCTCGCGCTCATCCGCGTCCTCCCTGACCGGCCCGTTTTTGGCAGTCGCGACACTTGCGGCACACTGGTGTAGACCACTTGTGTTGCGGTCGCATTTCACCCGCCCTGAGGGCAGGTTGGTGCTGATCATCATCATTCGGCAGATACCGGGCATGTGCCCGCGTAGCTGGGCCAACCGTGGGCTACCGTGACGAAACGGACCGCCCTGGTTGGACGGTCGGTCGGGCGGCAGGCGTACCTACAGACGCCGGGCGCCGGATGTCAGTCGGACTCGTTCTTCGTAGAACTCAGGGAGAAACACATGGCCACCAAGGCTGAGAAGATCGTCGCCGGGCTCGGCGGCATCGAGAACATCGAAGAGGTCGAGGGCTGCATCACCCGCCTGCGCACCGAGGTCATCGACCCAAGCAAGGTCGACGAGGCCGCGCTGAAGGCCGCCGGCGCCCACGGCGTCGTCAAGATGGGCACCGCGATCCAGGTCGTCATCGGCACCGACGCCGACCCGATCGCCGCCGACATCGAAGACATGATGTGAGCTGAGCCCACCGGCTCACACACAGCCGTACGCGCGCCCGCACCGCGCGCCCATACGTACGACAAGACCCCGACCGGACGCACCCGGACGGGGTCTTCTCGCAGCGACATGGGCCGGGGCCCGCACCGGCTAGGCTCGGTCCCATGTCTCGCATCGACGGCCGTACGCCCGAACAGCTCCGCCCGGTCACCATCGAACGCGGATGGAGCAAGCACGCAGAGGGCTCCGTCCTCGTCTCCTTCGGAGACACCAAGGTCTTCTGCACCGCCTCCTTCAGCGAAGGCGTCCCGCGCTGGCGCAAGGGCAGCGGCGAAGGCTGGGTCACCTCCGAGTACTCGATGCTGCCCCGCGCCACGAACACCCGCGGCGACCGCGAATCCGTACGCGGCAAGATCGGCGGCCGCACCCACGAGATCTCCCGCCTGATCGGCCGCTCGCTGCGCGCCGTCATCGACTACAAGGCCCTCGGCGAGAACACCATCGTCCTGGACTGCGACGTCCTCCAGGCCGACGGCGGCACCCGCACCGCGGCCATCACCGGCGCCTACGTGGCCCTGGCCGACGCCATCTCCTGGGGCCAGGGCAAGAAGCTCATCAAGGCCGGCCGCAAGCCCCTGACCGGCACCGTCGCCGCCGTCAGCGTCGGCATCGTCGACGGCGTCCCGCTCCTCGACCTCTGCTACGAGGAGGACGTGCGCGCCGAGACCGACATGAACGTGGTCTGCACCGGCGACGGCCGCTTCGTCGAGGTCCAGGGCACGGCCGAGGGCGAGCCCTTCGACCGCAAGGAACTCAACGCCCTCCTCGACCTGGCCGCCGGCGGCTGCGCCGACCTGGAAGCCCTCCAGCTCGGCGCCCTGGAGCTCACGCTCTAGCCCGAGCTGCGGCAACCGCGCGGCACGCCCGTGCGTCTCTCGCTGTACGGGTGCACGGCGTCGAAGCCGTGCGCCCGTCCACGTATCCGCGTATCCGCATCCACATCATCCTCCTGGGGGCCGAAGTGAAGTCGAAGTACCGCCTGGCAGCCGTCGCCCTGACGGCAGCGCTCGCCATACCCGCGATCACCTCCTGCGACGCGATCTCGACCGCGATGGACTGCGCGAACACGGCCGTCGCCATCACGGACGGCGCGAACGACCTCCAGCAGGCCGTCTCGCAGGCCGGCAACAGCCCGCAGGACGCCCAGAACGCGCTCAACTCGATCGAGGAGAACCTCAAGAAGGTCGGCGACCAGACGGACAACGCCGACCTGAGCAAGGCCATTTCCTCGATGAACACGGCCGTCCAGAACGTCCGCACCTCCATCGAGAGCGGCACCACGACCCCCGACGTCACCCCGGTCGCGGACGCGGCGAAGGAAATCTCGAAGGTCTGCACCCCGGGCTGAGCCCGCGGCCAGGAGGCCGGAGGGCGGCCCGGATAATGGCTGCATGACCTCCACGCAGCCCAGCCGCCTGATCCTCGCCACGCGCAACGCGGGCAAGGTCACGGAGCTCCACGCCATCCTGTCCGCCGCCGGCCTGCCGCACGAGCTGGTCGGCGCGGACGCGTACCCGGAGATCCCCGACGTCAAGGAGACCGGCGTCACCTTCGCCGAGAACGCCCTCCTGAAGGCCCACGCCCTGGCCCAGGCGACGGGCCTCCCCGCTGTCGCGGACGACTCGGGCCTCTGCGTGGACGTCCTCAACGGCGCCCCGGGCATCTTCTCGGCCCGCTGGGCCGGCGCCCACGGCGACGACAAGGCGAACCTGGACTTGCTCCTGGCCCAGCTCGGCGACATCGACGACGAACACCGCGGCGCCCACTTCTTCTGCGCGGCCGCCCTCGCCCTCCCGGACGGCACGGAACGCGTGGTCGAAGGCCGCCTCCTGGGCACCCTGCGCCACACCCCGGCCGGCACGGGCGGCTTCGGCTACGACCCGATCCTCCAGCCCCTGAACGAGACCCGCACCTGCGCGGAACTCACGCCGGCAGAGAAGAACGCCATCTCCCACCGAGGCCAGGCCTTCCGAGCCCTGGTCCCGGTGGTCCGGGAGCTGCTGGGCTGAGCGGCAATGCCGACGGCCGGTGACCATCAAGGATGGTCACCGGCCGTAGCTGTGGGCCCGGTGGGATTCGAACCCACGACACACCGGACCTAAACCGGCGCCCTCTAGCCAGCTGGGGTACGGACCCGCGCGACCACCTTACTGGTCGGCGGTGGTTCGTTGCGATGGGATACCCGACCTTGATCGCTTGGCGAAGGTCGGAGTCTGGCTGTGACAGGAGGGGCACAAGTAGCGGAGGTTCTCCCGGCGGTTGTCCAGCCGATCACCGTTCACGTGGTCGATCTCCAAGACGAGCCTCCGGCCGCGCCAGACCTTCCCGATGCCGCACTCCGCGCACGTATGTGGAACTCCGAGGTCGTCCAAGGCTCGGCGCAACGTCGCCGTCTTCGTGCGCGAGGAGCCGGTTTCGAGTCGCCTCAGGATCGCCGTCGAGGGCATGCGCGCGGGGGACGGGCGCCCGATGGTGTGCCCCTGGCCAGTGAAGTGCTCCGTCGCCAGCCCGTATTCCTCGATGCTCCGCCTGGCCTTGGCACGTGCGGCGCCGTCGAAGGGGTGGTGGCCGAGTGTGCGCATGACTCCTGCCATGCTCGTCGCTCCGGCGACGGCGGGTGCGATCTCCTCAAGGGCGAAGTGGCGGCGCGACGGGGGACTATCTCGACTGGGGAAGTGGGACGTGTCTATCCCGAACCTTTCGAGGAGCTTGGCAATGTGAACGGGGGCGCTGTTGTACGGCTCGACGCCCATGTAAGCGAGCATTCCCGCGACGCTGTCCGAGTGTGCGACCGCTTCGCGGAGCCGCCCTTCCGTGTACCGCTGCCGGACCCGTTCAGGTAGCGGCTCGTCGGCGAAGTGGGAAGTGTCGATGCCGTAGTGGGCCAGCCTGTCGCGCAGATAGCGGCGAGGGCCGGCCAGCAGCGGGGTGTCCAGAAGTCTCATGAGGTCGACCATGCTTGTGGCCAGTGGCGCGGTTCGGCTCAACAGGTCCCGCGTGTACCTGACCTTGCTCATGCCGACGTCCTCGCCTTGCGGCCGCGGTACGTGTCTGTCGCCGCATGGCAGTTGGGGCATAGGAACCGAAGGTTCTCCTGCCGGTTGTCCCACCACTCGCCGTTGATGTGATCGACCTCGTGTCGGAGCGGTTTGTCGTTCCACACCGTGCCGACGCCGCACTCGGCGCATTCCTCGGACACGCCGACCTTCAGCAGCTCTCGCCGCAAGCGCTGGCCAGGGACCCGTCCGTCCTGCGGATCCCGGAGCGAGAGCGCCGGACCGAGAGAGCCCTTGGGGCGCCTCCGGGTGGCGACGAAATGCGATGTGTCGATGCCGAGAGCCGCGATCCGCCGCGCGATGTGTGTCTGGTTGCCGCCGACGTTGCTGATGCCGAGGCGACTGACCACCCCCGAGATGGATGTGGACTCGGCCACCAGCGCCCGGAGCCGCGCCTCCGTGTGCCGTGCCCATTTCGTGGGGAAGTGTGAACAGTCGATTTCCGCTTCCCGCATCTTCGTCCGCAGATAGCGCCTACTGCCGCTGCTCGGCGTGCCGCCGCACCATCGGACTGCGTCGTCCCAGTTGCTCGTCTCACGGGCCGCGGCTTCCAGTAGCTCCCGCGTGTATCGGACTGCCATTGATCCCCCCCTATCGGCCGCACATACGGCCTTCGTACGGAGTAACGGACCGATAGTCGGACGGTTACGGCTGCTGTCGTCCGATAAACGGAACAGCCCGCACCGTTTGTGGGGTGCGGGCCGTTCCGGAAGGCGGGGCGGGGTCAGATGCCCAGGTCCTTGATGATCTTGGCTACGTGGCCCGTGGCCTTGACGTTGTAGAGGGCGCGTTCGACCTTGCCCTCCTCGTCGACGATCACCGTGGAGCGGATGACCCCGGTGACGGTCTTGCCGTACAGCTTCTTCTCGCCGTACGCGCCGTACGCCGTCAGGGTCTCCTTCTCCGGGTCGCTGACCAGGGTGACCTTCAGGTGCTCCTGCTCGCGGAACTTCGCCAGCTTCTCCGGCTTGTCCGGGGAGACGCCGATGACGTCGTAGCCGGCCGTGGCCAGGACGGCCAGGTTGTCCGTGAAGTCGCAGGCCTGCTTGGTGCAGCCCGGCGTCAGGGCGGTCGGGTAGAAGTACACGATCACCTTGCGGCCCTTGTGGTCGGCGAGCGAGATCTCGTTGCCGTCCGCGTCGGGCAGGGTGAAGGCGGGGGCGATGTCGCCCGGCTCAAGTCGCTCGCTCATTCTCAACAGTCTCCTCAAGAGGGGATCGGTACGGTGTCGAGACTAAGCTGCTGACAGACTGTTCATGGTGGGCTACACCCGCCGAGGGACCGACCACGACGACGGAGGCAGCGCGGTGCCGGAAGCCAGGACCCCCGCACAGATCGAGGCGGACATCGTCCGCCGCCGCGAGCAGCTCGCCGAGGCGCTCGACGAGATCGGGGTGCGCATGCACCCCAAGACGATCGTCGGGGACGCCAAGGCGAAGGTGGTCAGCGACATCGACCACGTCGTCGGACGCGCCGTGGCGACGGTGAACCGCCTCGTCACCGACGCCGGTGACGCGCTGCGCCACGACGACGGCACCCCGCGCGTCGAGCGGATCGTGCCGGTCGCGCTGCTCGCGGTCGGTGTCGTGGGCCTGCTGGTGATCTCGGCGCGACGAAAGCGCTGATGACCCTGGGGGGTGCGGGGCGGGTGTGGGCGGGTAGGTTCGGGCCGTGAGCGAGAACACCACTACCCACGACAAGCTGCCCATCCGCATGCTGCACGACCGCGTGCTCGTGAAATCCGATTCGCCGGAGGGTGAGCGCCGCTCGGGCGGCGGCATCCTGATTCCTGCGACGGCCGCGGTGGGCAAGCGGCTGGCCTGGGCCGAGGTGGTCGCGGTCGGGCAGAACGTACGGACGGTCGAGCCGGGGGACCGGGTGCTGTACGACCCCGAGGAGCGGGCCGAGGTCGAGGTCCGCGGGGCGACGTACCTGCTGATGCGGGAGCGGGACCTGCACGCCGTGGCCGCCGAGCGGCTGGAGGGGTCCGAGGACTCCACGGGGCTCTACCTCTAGTCCCCCGAGAGTTGTGAAAGGGGCCGGTGACCATGGTCACCGGCCCTTTTCGTTCGGTTTTGCTACGGTGGTGGGGAACCCCCGACGAGACGCGCCGTACCGGGTTGCCCTTGGCCAGTGGCCAGCGGCCGCATGACAAGACGACGCACCCCGTTCCGCTCTCGTTCCGGAGGTGCCTGTCATGGCCTGGGTTCTGCTCATCGTCGCCGGTCTGATCGAAGTCGCTTGGTCGATCGGCATGAAGTTCACCGAGGGATTCACCCGGTTCTGGCCGAGCGTGTTCACGGGCGCCGGCATCGTGGCGAGCATGGTGCTGCTGTCGATCGCGGTCAAGACCCTGCCGATCGGTACGGCGTACGGCGTGTGGGTCGGCATCGGCGCGGCCGGTGCGGCGGTGGTCGGGATGGTCGCCTTGGGGGAGCCCGTCACCGCCGCCCGGATCTTCTTCATCTGTCTGCTGCTGGCCGCCGTCGTGGGGCTGAAGGCGACCTCCGGTCACTGAGCCACCGGTTCACTGACCTACTCCAGTAGGTCCGCCGGTGGGCGCAGGCCCTCGGTGGTGCCGCCTTGGGTTCCCGTGGTGGCGCCCGTCGTGGCGCCGCCGTCGGTCTGGCCGCCGGTGTTCTGGCCGCCGTCCGTCTGGCCTCCGTCCGTTTGGCCGCCCGTGGTCTGGCCCCCGGTGGTCTGGCCGCCGGTGTTCTGACCCCCGTCGGTCTGGCCGCCGTTGGTCTGCCCGTCCGTCGTCTGGCCCCCGTTCGTCTGTCCGCCCGTCGACGGGCTCCGCGTCGGGCGGCCCGGCCGGCCCGAGGGGCGGTCGCCCGGGGTTTCCTCCTCGGACTGGCTCGGGTCCGGGTCCACGGGCGGGGGCTGCGGGGGTCGGTTCGCGCCCGGCATGAGCTCCAGGTCGAAGTCGACGGGGTCGGTGTCCGCCAAGGCCGTCTTCGTGTACTGGGCCCAGATCCGGGCCGGGTAGCCGCCGCCTCCGATGCGGGCCTCGCCCAGGGCTCCGTAGAGGGATTCCAGGGAGCCGGTGTCGGGGTCCTGGCCCATCATCGAGACGACGGTGACCAGGTTCGGGGTGTACGCCGCGAACCAGGCCGAGCGGTCCAGTTCGCCGGTCCCGGTCTTGCCGGCGGCCGGGTGGCCGGCGGCCAGGGCGGCCGTACCGGTGCCGTTGTCCACGACGCTGACCAGCATGGACGTGGTGGTGTCGGCGGCTTCGCGGCTGACGGCCTGGGACGGGTCGCGGGACGGGAGCGGGATGGTGTCCCCGGCCTTGGTGATCTTCTCGACGAAGGTGTGCGGGGTGCGGCGGCCGTGGTCGGCGAGGGTCGCGTAGGCCTGGGTCATGTCCAGGACGCTGGCCTGCATGGTGCCCAGTGCCATGGCCGGTCCCGCGTCGAAGTTCGGGGTGTTCTCGGGGATGCCGAGGGCGATGGCGGTCTGCTTGACCTTGTCGGTGCCGACGTCGACGACCATCTGGGCGAAGACGGAGTTGACGGAGAGGTCGGTGGCGGTGTTGACGGTGATGTTGCCGTAGCTGACCTGCCCCTCGTTCTCCGGGGCGTAGGGGATGCGGCTGCCGACGACGCGCCGCTTGTTGTCGCCGTTGTAGATGGTGAACGGGGTGATCGTGCGGCCGTCCTGGGTGCGGGAGTCGTTCTGCACGGCGGAGGCGAAGACGAACGGCTTGAAGGTGGAGGCGACTTGGTAGTCGTGGCGGGTGGCGTTGTTGATGAACTGCTTGGTGTAGTCGATGCCGCCGTACATGGCGACGACCTTGCCGGTGGCCGGGTCGATGGAGACGGCTCCGGTGCGTACGACGCGGTCCGCCTTGCGCGTCTGGGGATCGAGCTTGCTGACCATCTTGTCGTTGACGGCGTCGACCATGGCGGTCTGGCGGGTCTTGTCGATGGTCGTGGTGATGCGGTAGCCGCCCTCGGCAAGGGTCTTGTCGTCGAGGATCTTGTTCCCGGCGATGTAGTCCTTGATGGCCTCGACGAGGTAGCCGCGCTGTCCTGAGAGGCCGGCGGCCGGGCGGACCTTGCCGGGCTCGGGGAACCGGGTGGAGCTGCGTTCGGCGGGGGTCATCCAGCCCTTCTTGACCATGCCGTCGAGTACGTAGTTCCAGCGGGCGAGGGCGCGGCCGCGGCCCTGGGGGTGGGCGACGACGTCGAAGGCGCTGGGGGAGTTGAGGAGGGTGGCGAGGTAGGCGCCCTCGGCGGTGGTGAGTTTGCCGACGTCCTTGCCGTAGTAGGCCTGGGCGGCGGCCTGGATGCCGTAGGCGTTGCGGCCGAAGTAGCTGGTGTTCAGGTATCCCTCGAGGATGTAGTTCTTCGACTTCTCACGACCGAGCTTGATCGCGATGAAGAACTCCTTCACCTTCCGCTTGATCGTCTGTTCCTGGCCCAGGTAGTAGTTCTTGACGTACTGCTGGGTGATGGTCGATCCGGACTGGGTGCCCTTGCCGGTCGCGGTGTTCCAGGCGGCGCGCAGCATCGCCGCGGGGTCCACGGCGCGTTCGGAGTGGAAGTCGCGGTCCTCGGCGGCCAGTACGGCCTCCTGGGCGGTCCGGGGGATCTGGGAGAGCTGCACGTTGACGCGGTTGACTTCGCCGTCGCGGGCGAGCTGGGTGCCGTCGGTGTAGAGGTAGACGTTGGACTGTGCCGTGGCGGCCGCGTTGGCGGGCGGGATGTGGACCAGCAGGTAACCGGCGACGAGGGCGCCGCCGATGAGCAGGGCGAGCATCAGGCACGCGCCCAGGACCATGCGCCAGGTCGGGAGGAGGCGGCGCCAGCCGGTGCGCTTGCGCTTGGCCTTCTTGGCCGCCTTGGCCCGCTCCTTCTCCGCTCTCTTCGCGTCCTTGGCCGTGGGGGGAGCTCCGGGTTGCGGGGACGCGTCGGCGCCGGGGGGCCGCTGTCCGTCGGGGGTGTCGGGATCGCGAGGCGTCCATCCGGGCGGTGGTGACGGGTCGCTCATCTCCGGGACTCCTCGGCGCCGTACGAAATATCCACATCTGTACCTCATGCTGTCTACCCGATGGCCGCCGCTTCCGCTCCGGACGGGCGTAATTCGTTCGCGTGGATCGCCCCTCCGCACTAAGCTCGCGCGCTTTGGCCGACCTGGGACCTTCGCGCGCTGTGGCCGACCTGGGACCCTGGCGCGCTGTGGCCGACCTGGGAACGACGCAGCAACGATCCGGGAAACGGAGGGGACGAGGTGCGCGAGCCGATGACCCGGCGGGCCGGGCTCTACGGGGCGGTTGCCGCCGGGGGCTTTCGCAGGTACGCGACCTACGGGACGGCCACCGCGGCCGGGGTGTTCACGAACACCGTGTTCGGCTTCATCCTGGCCTACACGTACATCGCGCTCTGGGACGAGCGGCCCGGGCTCGGCGGCTACGACCAGGCCGAGGCCCTCACGTTCATGTGGGTCAGTCAGGCGCTGCTCTCCGCGGGGGCGCTGATCGGCGGCGGCTTCCAGGAGGAGTTCCAAGAGCGCGTCCGTACGGGTGACATCGCCGTCGACCTGTACCGTCCGGCCGATCTCCAGGCGTGGTGGCTCGCGGGTGACCTGGGCCGGGCGGTGTTCCAACTCCTGGGCCGCGGAGTGGCGCCGCTGGTGGTCGGCGCGTTCGCCTTCCAACTGGCGCTGCCGACCGCTCCGCTGCGCTGGCTGCTCTTCCTGGTCTCCGTGTTCCTCGGGCTGGTGGTGAGCTTCGCGCTGCGCTACCTGCTGGGGCTGGCGGCCTTCTGGCTGATGGACGGGGCCGGGATCAACATGATGGCCACCGTCGTCTCCATCTTCTTCTCCGGGATGCTGCTGCCGCTGACCGTGTTCCCGGGCGGCTTCGGGGAGTTCGTCCGGCTCCTGCCGTGGGCGGCGATGCTCCAGGTGCCGGTGGACGTGCTGCTCGGCGGGGGTACGGGGGCCGCTGGTACGGCGGGGGCGCTGGGGTTCCAGGCGGCGTGGGCGGTGGTGCTGCTCGGGCTGGGCCGGGTGGTGCAGTCGGCGGCGACGCGGAAGGTGGTGGTTCAGGGTGGCTGAGCGGGTGGTGGAGGGAGGGGGCGCGGTGACTGCCCTGACCGAGGCGGCGGCGGAGCCCGGACTCCTCGTCCCGCAGCGCAGCCGGATCCTGGAAGGGCTGCGCGGCTACGGCCTGATCGCCGCGATGTGGATCCGGTCGACGATGACGTACCGCACGTCCTTCCTCCTCTCGACCTTCGGCAACGCGGCCATCACGCTCCTCGACTTCGTCGCGATCACGATCATGTTTTCGCACGTGGACGAGCTGGGCGGCTTCACACTGCCCGAGATCGCCCTGCTGTACGGGTCCTGCTCGGCCTCCCTGGGCCTGGCCGACCTGCTGCTCGGCAACACCGACCGGATCGGCGCCCGGGTCCGCGACGGCTCCCTCGACACCATGCTGGTCCGCCCGGTCCCGGTGCTCGCCCAGGTGGCGGCCGACCGCTTCGCGCTGCGCAGGCTGGGGCGGATCGTGCAGGGGCTCGCGGTGCTGGGGTGGGCCGTCTCGGAGCTGGACCAGCTGCACTGGACGGTCGGGAAGGTGCTGATGGTGCCCGTGATGATCACGGCCGGGGCGGCGATCTTCGGCGCCGTGATGGTGGCCGGGGCGGCCTTCCAGTTCCTCGCCGGGGACGCCGCGGAGGTGCAGAACAGCTTCACCTACGGCGGCTGCACCATGCTCCAGTACCCGCCGACCGTCTTCGCGAAGGACCTGCTGCGCGGGGTGACCTTCATCGTGCCGCTCGCCTTCGTCAACTGGCTGCCCGCCCTGTACGTGCTGGGCCGGCCCGATCCGCTGGGGCTGCCGGGGTGGGTGGCGTACGCGAGCCCGCTGGTGGCCTTCGTGGTGTTCCTCCCCGCGTCGCTGGCCTGGCGCGCGGGGGTCCGTTCGTACCGCAGCACGGGGAGCTAGGCATGCCGGATCCGGATGCGTTGATTTCACTGCACGAGGTCGAGAAGGTCTTCGACGTGCGCCGCAGGGTGGGCCTGGTGCGCCGGGAGAAACGGCAGGTCAGGGCCGTGGACGGGATCAGCTTCGAGGTGGCTCGGGGCGAGATGGTCGGCTACATCGGGCCCAACGGCGCCGGTAAGTCGACCACCATCAAGATGCTGACCGGCATCCTCACGCCGAGCGGCGGCCGGCTGAGGGTCGCCGGCATCGACCCGGCGCGGGAGCGGATGCGCCTCGCGCACCGGATCGGCGTGGTGTTCGGGCAGCGCACGACGCTGTGGTGGGATCTGCCGCTGAAGGACTCGTACGCGCTGATGCGGCGGATGTACCGGATCCCGCCGGCGCGGTTCGCGCAGAACATGGAGCGCTGCGTGGACCGGCTCGACCTCGCCGAGCTGCTCGACGTACCCGTACGGCAGTTGTCGCTGGGGCAGCGGATGCGCGGGGACATCGCGGCGGCGCTGCTGCACGACCCCGACGTGCTGTACCTGGACGAGCCGACGATCGGGCTGGACGTGGTGAGCAAGGCGAGCGTACGGGGCTTCCTGCGGCAGCTGAACGAGGAGCTCGGCACGACGGTGCTGCTGACCACGCACGACCTCCAGGACATCGAGCAGCTGTGCGAGCGGGTGATGGTGATCGACCACGGGCGGCTGGTGTACGACGGCTCGCTGGGCGGGCTGCACACGGCGGACGGCGCGGACGGCGCGGTGGCGAGCGAGCGGACGCTGGTGGTGGACCTCGAGCGGGAGCTCCCGCCGATCGAGGTGGCGGGGGCGCGGGTGGTGAAGGTGGAGGGCGCGCGGCAGTGGCTGGCGTTCCCGGCGCGAGCTTCGGCGGCTCCCCTGGTGGCGGCGGTGGCGGCGGAGTATCCGCTGCTGGACCTGTCGGTGCGGGAGCCGGACATCGAGGACGTGATCGCGCGGATGTACGCGGGGCGGGGGTAGGTCGGCGCGGGGTTGGATCGGCGCGGGGTTGGCTCGGGGCGGGGATAAATCAGGGACAACCCTGAGCCGGAGCGGGGTTCGGGGCCGTACCGCTTGCCGGGGTGACTGCATAGGCTGGTCTTCATGAGTGACGAGCGGCCTGAGAAGCCGGTGCCCGAAAAGTCGCGGTCCGAGGAGTCGCTGCCGGAGACGGGGCTGCCGGAGGCGGCGCTGCCAGGAGGGCCGTCGCCCTCGTCGGGGCCGGCACCGCTGCCGGAGCTGCGGGCCTCGGACGCCGACCGGGAGCGGGTGGTGGACCGGCTGCGGGACGCCGTCGCCGAGGGCCGGCTCGACATGGACGAGTTCGAGGAGCGCCTGGACGCGGCCTACCGGTCCCGTACGTACGCGGAGCTCGAACCGCTGACGCGGGATCTGCCCGCGCTCGGCGCGACGGCCCCGATCGCGGCCGCGCCGGTGGCTCCGGTGGGGCTGACGAAGGCGGTGCCCGCGGGCTCGCAGGCAGACTGGCCCGCCCGGATCGTGGGCGGCGGAGGGATGGCGGGCGGCCCGGCGATGGCCGTGGCGGTCATGTCGGGCTTCCAGCGCAAGGGCAACTGGACCGTGCCCGCCCGTTTCCACGCCGTGGCGTTCTGGGGCGGCGGCGAGCTCGACCTGCGCGAGGCGAGCTTCGCGGAGCGGGAGGTGGTGATCAACTGTGTCGCCATCATGGGCGGCATCCAGATCATCGTGCCGCCGGGCGTCGAGCTCGACGTACGCGGCATCGGCGTGATGGGCGGCTTCGACCAGACGGACAGCCCCGGCCCGGTGGAGCCGGGGGCTCCGCGGGTGGTCGTGACGGGCCTCGCCTTCTGGGGCGGGGTCGAGGTGAAGGTGAAACCGCCGAAGCAGCGGGCGGTCGCGAAGCAGAAGCCGCGCAAGGAGCTGTAAGGGGCGGTAAGGAGCTGTAAGGGATCGGCCTGTAGGGGACCCGGGCTCCGCAGCCGGGAGGATCAGTACGGCGCGCCGGGAACTCCCCGGGCGCCCCGGGAGTCGGATGCTATGAAGTCGGACGCTTTGCGGACGAACTCGTCGCCCGGGGGAAGGCAGGAGCACGTGGAGCAGGGCAGCACGACGTCTACGGCGGAGGCCGAGCCGTCCTCGTCACCGACATCGTCGGCGTCTTCGTCGGCGACGTCATCGACCGGGGCTGCGGCACGGGGCGGCTTCGTGTTCAGCGAGGCGGACGAGGAGCGCCGGCGCGGCGTCCGCCGGATGAAGCGGACCGCCACCGGCCTGCTGGTCCTGGTCGCGCTGATCTACGTAGCGGCGAAGTGGGCGGAGCACGCGGGCGCGGGCGGCTGGGCCGGGTACGTCGCGGCCGGGGCCGAGGCGGGCATGGTCGGCGCGCTCGCGGACTGGTTCGCCGTCACCGCCCTGTTCCGGCGGCCGCTCGGCCTGCCCATCCCGCACACCGCGATCATCCCGACGAAGAAGGACCAGCTCGGCGTCTCGCTCGGGGAGTTCGTCGGGGAGAACTTCCTCTCCGCCGACGTGGTGCGCACGAGGCTGCACGCGCTGGGCATCGGCGGCCGGCTCGGCGCCTGGCTGGCCGAGCCCGCGCACGCCGACCGGGTCACGGCGGAGCTGGCGACCGCTCTGCGCGGGGCGCTGACGGTCCTGCGGGACTCCGATGTGCAGGCCGTCGTGGGCGAGGCGATCACGCGGCGGGCCGAGACGGCGGAGATCGCGCCGGGGATCGGCAAGACGCTGGAGAAGGTCGTCGCCGACGGCGGCCACCGCCGGGTCGTGGACCTGGTGTGCGCGCGGGCGTACGACTGGCTGGTCACCCACGCCGAGTCGGTGGAGGCGGCGGTGCAGGGCGGGGCGCCCGGCTGGACCCCGAGGTTCGTGGACCGCAAGATCGGCGATCGCGTCTACAAGGAACTGCTCCGCTTCGTCCAGGAGATGCGGGACATGCCGGAGCACCCGGCGCGCGGGGCGGTGGACCGCTTCCTCGCCGACTTCGCGGCGGACCTCCAGTCGGACACACAGACGCGGGCCCGGGTGGAGCGCCTGAAGTCGGAGATCTTGCAGCGCGAGGAGATCCAGGACGTGATCGCCTCCACCTGGACGGCGGTCCGCTCGATGATCATCTCGGCGGCGGAGGACGAGCGGAGCGCGCTGCGCCTGCGGGTCCGTTCCTCACTGATGTCCCTGGGCGCCAGGCTGGCCACGGACGGCCGCCTCCAGGACAAGGTGGAGGGCTGGATCGAGGGCGCGGTGGTCTACGTGGTCACCACGTACCGTGCGGAGATCACCTCGCTGATCACGGACACGGTGGCGGGCTGGGACGCGGAGCACACCTCGCGCAAGATCGAGGCCCACATCGGCCGCGACCTCCAGTTCATCCGCATCAACGGCACGGTGGTCGGCGCGCTGGCGGGCCTCCTGATCTACACCGTGTCGCGGGCCTTCGGGGCGTAGGGCGGGGGCGGGGGAGGTCCCGGGGTCCGGCCCGAGGGCTCCTCGCCCTGGCGCCGGGACTGGGCTCTCAGCGGAGTTCACGTAGGTCGCCCCGCACACGTGGCGGCTACATCGGGGCATCGGAAGAGCCGGGGACATGCCGTTCCTACGGGATTGCGGCAGGCGCTCGTCAAGCGATCCATTCGCCGCTGTGCCGATGCCGGTACAGCCCCACGGCGTCGAATTCGTCCTTGCCCGGGCTGCTCCTCGCGCCCAGCCGTCGCAGGGCCTGGGAGATGGGGCTGACCGCTCGGGAGATCTGCCTCGTGGTGGGCTCATCCAGCGGTCCCAGTGCCAGTGCCCCGTCGGTCCAGACGGCTGCTCGTTGCTCGCCCGTCCCGCCGAAGTACTCGGCCTCCACATAGGCGACCGGGCCTGTGGCGGACCACTGGGCGAGAAGCTCCTGGAGGCCTCCCGACAGACGCCAGAACCCCAGAGCCCCGACCTCGGTACCGTTCGCTACGGCGTTGAGGACCTCGTCCGTCATCGGCATCAGCGCCAGGCCCTGGCGAAGAGGCGCCACCCGTGCACCCGGAACCTCCCGCGCCGCAGCACGAACCAGCGCGTCGCCGGCGATGACCGCCTGCAATTCGTAACTCACGTGAGGGCCCCCAGCCGATTGGAGCCCTCATCCTGCCTGACGGGCCGCGCAGGAGCCCGCTGCCTTTTTTGCCCCTCAGAGCCGCGTGCGGGCCCTCTGCCCCTGCCGACTTGGAGGCATCCGTGCCGCCGGGCCCCCGACACGGATGCAGGGGGACACGGCCCAGGGCGGTCAGCCCCGGTCGGCGACGGCCCAGGACGCGGCGGCCACCACGCCCGCGGCGCCGATGACCGCCGGCCAGGCTCCGACCTTCTTCGCCAGCGGGTGCGCACCGGCGAACCCAGCGAGGTACAGCGCCCCGAGCCCGGCCGCGGCGGGGGCACCGCCGCGCTTGTGCCACTCCCGCCCGGCCACGACTCCCGCGGCGCCGAGCACGACGCCACCGAGCGGCCGCTTCTTGGTCCACCGCGCGACGGCGTAACCGCCGACCAGACCGGCGGCCGCCACCACAGAACTCGGAACCCGTGCCATGCTGTCCAACTCCCTCACATCATCGGTTCATACGTGCACACATACTCACCCCGAGGCTAACTCGAACCCTTGACCACCCGTCGGGCCCCCACGGCACCCAACACCAGTACGGCGCCGCCGATCACCGGATCCGGCACCGCGTCCCGTACACCGCGCGGCAGCACCGCCACCACGCCCAACACGAGCAGAAACGCGAGCCCGCACCCGCCGGCGGCCCGAAGCAGTCTGTCCACGTGCTGCTCAACGCGGCCGCCCGGCCGCCCGACACGGACCGCGCCGAGGGGATTTGTCGCACACTCGCCGGATCCGCGCGATGTCTGCTCAGGGAACCTGATGGGCATAAATTCAATCTCCCACCCAAAGGGGCAAACCACCGCGCCCCCTCCCGCCCCTCCTTCCCATCCCACATCAGGAGCCAGGACATCGTGATCTGCTACGGACAGGCCGTCCTCGACCTCGCGGACGAACTGGTCGACGCCTACGCCGACGTCTTCTCCGCCCCGCCGTGGAACGAAGACGAAGAAACCATTCGCCAGTTCGCCACCCGGCTCCCGGCCGACGCCCGGCGCCGTGGTTTCCGTACCGCCTTCATCCAGTCCGCCACCGGCATCGACGGCTTCGCCACGGGCTGGATCACCCCGGCGACCTTCCCGAAGAACCGCGCGTACGCCCAGGTCGCGGCGCAGCTCGGCTCGGCCCGGGTGAAGGAACTCCTCACCGGGGCACTGGAGATAGACGAACTGGCGGTACGCCCCTACGCGCGCGGCCGAGGCACCGCCCGGGACCTCCTCACCGAGATCACCACCGACGCCCCGGACCGCCGCGCCTGGCTGCTGACCAGCCGGCTGGCCAAGAACACGGTGGCCACGTACCGCCGCCTGGGCTGGCACGAGGTCGCGGCCCTGCCCGGTACGGAGACGGGCGTCATCGTCTTCCTGTCCCCGGACCACCCGAACCGGGCGGCGTAGGCCGCCCCGCCCTCCCGGCCCCCGCACACCGGGCCTGAGCGGCAACGGAGACGGGCGTCATCGTCTTCTCGCCCAGCCCAGCCCAGCCCAGCCCAGCCCAGCCCCGGCGCCGCGCCCTCCCCTCCCGGACCGGACGGCGCAGCCCTGCCGACCCGGCAGCCCCCTCGCAGACCTTGCCCGGACGACCCGAACCCCGGGAACGGCACGTATCCGAACGCCGACCGCCGCGGGGGCACGCCCGCTCACGCCCGGCCGGCGGCCGCCGACCGGCTGGGCCGAGCGACCGGCGGTACCCGGGAGCCCAAGGGGAATCCCCATACCCATCGGTCGTGTTCCTCCGGCGTGACCGAAGGCGCCCGCCACGAGGACGCCGGGCCTCGCCACGGGAAGCGCTCCTAGACGGCGTCGGACAGGCCGTGCGAGCGCCTGAAGGCAGCTCCGAAACATCGCCCCGAGGAGCGTCCGAGCCACTCGGGGCGGGCATACCGCGGCCATGAACCCCACCACGCGCACCACACGCACCACGCACACGCTGCCCCCGGCCCACGCGGCGACAGCCACGCACACGGCACACCGGGCGAAGGCCAGGCGGGCCGCCGGGGCCAAGCCGGCAGCCCAGGCCATGCCCACGATCTGGGCCACTGAGCCCACGCCCACGCCCCCACCCGCCAACCGGACCACGGAGGCCACCCCGGCCACGGAATCCGCGGAGGCTGCGACGGCCCGCGCCCCAGAGCCGCCTCAACCCGTGGAGGCAGCCCAAGCCCCACCCAGCACTCACCCCACCCAAACCCGTACCACTCCCACGCCCACCCCCACTTCCACCGCCCGCCGCCAACTCAACCTGGCGACGCGCCACCAACTCACCACCACCGCCGGGGTCCCACCCGGCACGATCACCTCCCGTACCCGCCCCGGCGGCCCCTGGCAGCGACTGCTGCCCCGGGTCTACCTCCTCCAGACCGGCCCCCCGGACCACCGTCAACGCGCCCTCGCGGCCGTCCTCTACGCCGCCGAGCCCGGCTCCGACCCGCTCTCCGGCGAGACCGCCGCCCTCACCGGCGGTGCGGCCCTCGCCCTGCTCGGGATCCGCGAAGCCCCGTCCACCCCGGCCGACGTCCTGATCCGCGCCCCGCGCCGGCTCGCCGGATCCCCGGACGTACGCCCGTACCCCACCACCCGCTGGCCCCGCACCATCACCGTCTCCGGCATCCCGAGCACCCGTCCGGTGCGCGCGGCCGCCGACTTCGCGGCCCGGACCGAGGAGCCGGCGGACCGGATCCGCTCGGTCCTCGCCCAGGTCGTCCAGTCGGGCTGGTGCCACCCGCAGGACCTGCACGCCGAACTGCGTGCCGCCCGCCTCCTGACCCGCCCCGCGATCCGCGCGGCGGCGGCGGAACTCCTCGCCGGAGTCCGCTCGGTCGCCGAGGCCCAGGCCCGTGACACCCTCGCGGCCACGGACCTCCCGACGCCCCTGTGGAACGCCCGCCTCCACACCCCGGACGGCACGTTCCTGGCAAGCCCGGACGCCTACTGGCCCGACGAGGGCGTGGCTCTGGAGATCGACTCGGCGGAGTACCACTACACGCGCGACTCCTGGCACGCCACTCTCCGCCGCCGCCTGCGCCTGGAGTCCCACGGCATCCTGGTGGTCAGCGCCACCCCGTCGATGATCCGCGACACCCCGGCCGAAGTCATCGCAGCCCTCCGAACCCTCCTCACCCTGACCACCACCCGCCCCACCCCACCCACAGCCCTGGCCCGCGGCCACCAGCAACTCCCGCTGCCGTTCAGTTAGTGGTCATGCTCGGCCTGGGTCTGGATTCGCGGGGCAATTCCCGTTTTTGGGCTGGAACGCTGCGTGCTCAGACCCGCTCCTATTGGAATGGGTGGCGTGCAGGCATTTCCATTTCCACTTTCAGCTCGTCAGGAGTGCGCCAAGTCGTCCCGTGGCGGCTGCGATGACACATGCGGTGGCAGTTGGCGCACAGCAGAGCGAGATCGCTCAGTCTGGTCTCACGCGGGCCCGAGATGTGGAGCGGCAGCGTGTGATGGACTTCTATGTATCCGTCGCCAAGCGCTCCGTACGCAGAGCTGAAGTCGAAGGCACAGACCGTGCACTGGAGGGGCAGGCCGAGTTCGCGAACCCGGGCGATCTTGCGCTTGCGCAACCCTGGGTTTCGCTCCCGGGAGATCGCCCAGCGTGCGAGCAGCCGGCCTTCAGTAGCGGTCGTCCCGTCATCGTCCGCCTCGTCAGGCTGCTCAGGAATCAGGGCGAGCTGACCCGAGCCGATGCCGGCCTCGATGGCTTGAGCAGCCCGAAGCATCTCGTCCTCGTGCGCGAGGAACGCCTCGATGATCAGCTTGTCCAGACGCCCGCCCTTGGTGGGCCTGCCCGAGTAGCCGCGGCGGTTGGAAGCAAGATCTGTGGTCTTGCGCGAGACGCTCCCAACAGACCGGTACTCAGGAAGGTGCTCTGCCAGGCCGGCGCGCTTAGGCAGGGGGAGGGACCGGAGCAGCCCGGAGAGCTCAGTCACAGCTGGATCTCCTACCCGCAGCTCTCGCCATCCGTTCCTGACCACAAGCGCGCAGGCCAGCAGCAGTTCATCCCATGTCCACGAGGGGCTTCGCATGGTGCATACCGTACGAGCGTTCGCCATGAAGCGTGGGGCGTACTGATCAGGCCGAATCGTGTCGCACACTTGGGAAGGTCTTTGTCAGTGGGGTCTGTCACCCTCTGTGATGGCTGGTGCGCAGAGTGCCAGTGGGTTCGTGTTTGAAGGAGGGTGTATGACCAACACTGATGCGAAGTTCACCTCGATTGAGATCTGCGCTGGAGCTGGCGGGCAGGCCATCGGGCTGCACGAAGCTGGCTTCAGGCACCTCGCGCTCGTGGAGATTGATACGCACGCGGTCGGAACGCTCCGCAAGAACATCGATACGCAGAAGGCCTGGGCCTGGGAGAAGGAGCACTGCGATCTTCTGCCTCCGACGGACGTCAAGGAGTTCGAGCCCGCCAGGGACCTGAAGAAGAGCGGCGGGCTGCTGGAAAGCAACGGCCTGGACCTCTTGGCGGGCGGCGTACCGTGCCCGCCGTTCTCACACGCGGGGAAGCAGCTGGGCAAGGACGACGAGCGTGACCTTTTCCCGCGGATGATGGAGCTCGTCAAGCAGCTGAACCCCCGTGCCGTGATGATCGAGAACGTTCGCGGGATCATGGATCCCAAGTTCTCCGACTACCGGGACTGGATCGTTGCGCAGCTGCAGGGCGGCCAGTACCGCGAAGAAGACGGCAGCGTCGCAACGGCAGCCGGTCTCGGCTACACGGTCTGCAAGTGGGGAGTTCTGGAGGCGAGCGACTTCGGCGTTCCGCAGCTTCGTCCCCGCGCCATTCTGGTCGCCTTCCGGAACGACGTGCTCAAGGACGTGAAATACGAGTGGCCGTCGCCCACGCACGAGGACCCGGTGAGTGTGGTGGAAGCACTCCAGGCAACCATGCTGGAACGCTATGAGCCCTACTTCGAGGGTGCCTACGGGCAGCGCGCCCGTGCGGCCTACGACGCGTGGCTGGCAAGGGCGACAGAGCGTGACGCCGAGTTGAAGGGCAAGGGCGGAGGCATCGCGCCCACCCTCGTCGGAGGCTCGAAGAAGCATGGCGGTGCGGACCTGGGCCCCAGCCGGGCCAAGGCGGCCTGGAAGATGCTCGGCGTTTCGGGGCTCGGTGTGGCCAATGACGCCGAGACGTGCCGGGTGAAGGAAACCGAGGGCCGGGATCTCCTGGGCGACGACGGGCCCATGATCACGGTGAAGCAAGCCGCGATCATTCAGGGGTTCCCGCAGGACTGGGAATTCGACGGAGGCAAGACGGCGCAATACCGGCAAGTGGGCAATGCCTTCCCGCCGCCTGTGGCCACTGCGGTCGGCAAGTCGATCATCCAGGTCCTGGAGGCTGCCCGGGAGAGGGACCGGAGGAAGATCTGATCAGTCCGTGCCCGCACGTTCCTTGCGGGCACGTCTTTTCTCGATCTCCGCTGCGATCCGCAGGGCGCACTCGTCGGACGGCTCGTGCTCCCAGAACCGGAGCACGGTCCAGCCGGCTTCCCGGAGGCGCTGGTCCGTATCCCGGTCACGGGCCATGTTCCCAGCTACCTTGTCCGACCAGTAGCCGCTATTGGTCTTCGGGGGGACGTAGTGCTCTGGGCAGCCATGCCAGTAGCAGCCGTCAATGAACACTGCCACTTTCGCCGGACGGAAGACGATGTCTGCCGTCCGGCGGAGGTTCGGAAGAGGTTTGGCCGCCACCCGGTAGCGCAGTCCCTGGGCGTGGAGGAGGCTGCGGATCAGCCGTTCCGGCTTGGTGTCGCGGCTACGGATCGCCTGCATGTTCCGGCGCCGTGCGGCGGATGATGCCCACGACCCTTCTGGCGGGACCCACAAGGTCATTTATGACTTCTTCACGTCGGGAAGCCGGGGGTCCGGCTCCTTTGGGTCGCCGTCGGCCGCCAGGACCCAGGGAACGCTATCGAGCGTAACCTCAGGGCGCTCTCCGTGGGCTGGCCCTGCTTCCGGCGGCCGACGATTAGGGGTGAGGGTGGGGCGCTTCTCACCCTTCCTCTGTGCCGCTACCGACAGCAGTGTGTGCGGGCAGGATCGGGGCCCTCGTCGCGATATCGCCGGGGCTGGCCAGAGTCCAGGCTGTCCCGTCGATGACGGCATGTGGTTTGGAGTGCTGGTCGTCGGCCTCGATGACCCGAGCGCTGACGAAGTCACCTTGCCCGGGCACGGGGAGTCCCAGCTGCCTTGCAATGTCCTGGTGAGCCCGGTAGTCACCCATGATGATGATTCCCTCATCGCGAAGTGAGGACCTGGAGCCGCCATTGCCGCGGACGCGTTTCATGTAGTCCTTCTGCTGGGCAACGGTACGGACGACATTGCGGCCGATCCGGCGGCCCTGGGCAAGCCGGAACAGCTCATCGAGGCGGCGTTGGCCCGACTTGTGGAAGAAAACCGCACTTCGGTCCGTGGGGCTCATGTGGAGCAGGACGTTCTCTGGAAGTTCTGCATTGTGCCAGAGCCAGAGAATTCTCTTCCTGTGCTCTGCCTTGACTGTCATTTTCAGGTCGCGGTTGTTGCCCTGATTCAGCCACTCGGGGGTGATGCGGAGCAGTCCCGCACTCCACCGGCTTGTATAGTCATCTGCCCACACTAGGAGGCAGAGGTGGTTCATGGCCTCGGGTGGGATCATCCAGCCGCCGAATTGCTGAGAGTATTTGCAGTCTACGTCGACGCCCGCGATCTTGTAGTCCATGTCGGTGCCGTCGTCGAACGTGAACTCCCGCTGGAGATTGATTTCGACGAGGGTCCCCGCGTGGGTCTTCTCGGTCTTGAAGAGTGTTTTCCAGTCGTACCGGCCGGTGACCTCACCGTTGAGGAGCTGGTCGATCGTATCGCGGAGAACGGCGGCGAATCGCTGGCCTGCTGGGTCCAGGCGGAGGATGCGCGTATGCACCGCTGACAGCTCGGGGTCGGATTCCAGGAACGCCTGGGAATGGACGTTCGTCGCGGCTGCAATGTCCAGCGGCAGCAAGGCACCGTTTCCTTGTCTGAAGGTGTGATGTGTGCGTGGATCTTTGTGGCGGACGCGGGCGGCCCCTATGAGGGCTGCCCGCGTCGGCGGTATCAGCTGCCTGACCGCATTGCCTGATATCTGAGCAGGCGACGTGAAGAATCGTTGGCCGCGGTTGGCGATACCACTGTGAACGCCATGATTACCTGCCTGGGATCTGCCGTCCCGTCCGTGACAGCCGAAAGGAGCCCTGCGTCGTTAGACGCGTCGACCACTGGATAGAGCAGGACGATTCCTGTTCGGGGTCCCACACCCAGAGCGCCCGCCTGGATGCTGTCGACATCCTCGCCCGCCTTCTTGATGACGGATTCGGCCCATCGGCGGTGTTCCATACCGGAGATGCGGCCAAAGGCTGCCTTGTCGAGCTGACGTTTACGCCTGACCAGCGAGGTTGGTGCCGAGTTCAGCACGCTTGCTTCTACCCGCCGGCTCGATGTCGTCTGTGGTGCGACGAGGAGCCAGTCGTCCACCTTGGCGAGTTCACCGTCGAGCTTGGAGAGGTAGTTGAGGTGAGGGGCGAAGTGGTTGTCGCCTTCCCACTCCAGCTGACGCAGGACGCCGATCAGGCTGGCATGCGGGATCAGTGAGGTCTTGGCCTCGAACCTCCGGGTGAGAGGGCTGGTCTCGTCCGGGGGCAGCTCGAGAGTCTGCGAGGAGTGACCGAACACGGCGAGGAGCGGTAGCCAGCGCTTGGCATTCGCTTCGATCACGGCAGCATCCCGGGGGTATGCGGCCGGCTCGATCGGCCGCCCCGGAGAACGGATTTCGGTCAGTTCCGCGTTGAACATCTTGTTGCGTGCTGTCGGCTTGACGAGACCGAGGTGCTGCGAAACCAGCGGGAGCACCTTCCGAGGCGTCAGCTGGGGCTCGCCGTCGATCATCTCCGCGTACTGGGCGAGTTCGGATCGGAACGCCTCCTCGTCCTGGCAGATCGCCTCGAAGGCCTCGTACAGATCGAGCGTCTTGTTCTTGCCGAATGGTTCCTCGCGGCCGATGTAGAGGCGGACGAGATCCCGGTAGCCGGCGCGGAACCCGAACCAGCGACCCATCTGCATGAGGGTGTCGGCCTGCTGGGTCTTCCTGCGGTAGTACGTGACGGTCAGACCCTCCACAGTGAAACCGCGGGACAGTTTGGTGCCACCGACGAGGATCTTCCAGACGTTCGGGGTGCGGTCGAAGTCGAGTCCGGGCTGTGCGTAGTCTTTTTCGTTCGCGCCGTTGACGACGAGGACCGGACTCCCACCCGATGAAATGAGCTGCCGGGCGCGGCTGATGTGGGGGCGCAGTTCCTCGTATGAGCCAGGAACAGGCAGACCGTCAGCGCGGGCGGCGCACACCAGCTTGTGGTCCGCTTCGAAGAGGGCAGCCAGGCGGAGATGAGACTCGCTGCTCATGTAGGAGGAGTCCCAGAGCGCCTTGATGCGGTCGGCAAGTACCGCGTGGTCCGCTACCCGAACGGACTCGTGCACCAGCATGGTGTGGTGGCGGAAGGCGCCTTCGGGAACCTCGTTCGCCACGCGGTAGAGCTTCAGAGCCCCGGCCAGGACGAACGCGTCCATCGCTTCGAGCAGGCGATCACCCGTACAGTCGTCGATGCCGCGAACGTGAGCCGCTTCCTGCGAGGTTGCGACCGTCAGCTCGGAACTGGGCAGGTCCGAGTGCAGGTCGTGGAAGTCCTCCACTCCCATGTAGCCCGCAGGGCGGGGAAGAGAGATCAGGAAGTCGCGGGGGAAGAGGTCAGCGGAGTCGTCGGGGTCGACGAAGACATTGGCGAAGGGGGTCGCTGTGTAGCCGATGTACTGGGCTCGCGGCATCAGGTGCAGTAGCTCGCAGACCAGACCATTGATGGCCGACCGGTTGGCCTTGCCCTCTTCCCATGTGGCCGGGTTCGTGGTGTTGACGGAGGCCTGGTCGGACTCGTCATCGATGATGAGGGCCGGCACCTCGCCGAGGATCGGGCCGATCTTCTTGAGGTCGTTGACAAGTTTTGTCAGGACCGCCTTGTTCTTCTTGACCACCATCACGCGGGCTGCCGCATGATGCAGATTAGCCGGGTCATGGAGCGGGAGGGCCTTTTCCACCTTCTCGATGTCGAGTGCCCGGATGCCCCGTTCCAGGGACTGGTAGTCCTTGTCCTTCGTCGTGAGGCGTTCGATGTCGAAGGCTCCACGATGGGAAGGCCGACCGCCGTGTGAGACGAACTTTGCGGGCCAGTCTTCATCGTCCTGGTAGTCGACACCGATCAAAGCGTCGAGATCGTGCGGGTCCGCGCCACGGAGGATGTTCTCCTGCCCGATCAGCTCCATGTCGAGCCGCCGCTGCGTCTGGCCGCGCAGAAGGTTCAGTGTGCCGCCCAGCACGATGACCAAGCGGTAGCCGGCGTCCATCGCCTTGGCTATGACACCCGTGAAGTTGGCGGTCTTGCCGGATTGCACGTAGCCGACGACCAGACCCCGGGCGGCGTACGCCTCCGGCCGTGCCGGGTCCGCAAGCCGTTCGACGACGTTGTGGGCGGCCTCCCCGAGACTCGTGATCGCCGTCTCGCTCCAGCCCTTGTCCCTCAGGAGGTCCTCGTAGGCCGGCCAGTAGAACGCACGGGCCAGCGCTGTGTCCCGTGTGTACCAGGCCTGATTGCTCTCGCTGATGACTACAGGCTGCGGGCCCTTGTCGACTGGAACTGCGGTATCCAGCGCCTTGGACAGGTCGCCATCGAAGCGCAGGAGGGCGTACGCGTCGGCGCGCCGGACGTCCGAGCAGGGTGGTGCGGTAGACCAGTCGGCTGTCAGGGCAGCGTCCCACTGGGCCAGACAGCGGCTCCAGACCGTAATGAGTCCTGGGTCGCTCGCGGCGAGACGGGCGCGGAAGACGTCCAGGTCAGCGTCGTGGCCGTCATCGGTCGCCGAGAGTCCGGCCGCGACTCGGCTGAAGCCCCTCGGCGCGCGGCGCATGGCGGCGAGCACGTCGGTGTGAAGGTTGAGCAGATGGTCAGTCACAGGGGCTACGGCTCCAGTCCGCGAGACATTTCACAACGTGCGGCAGACACCAGGACGCTGTTCCACAAGGCCATCTCGTCGTTGCGCTGGGCGCTTGACCGGCCCAGACGGAAGTTCTTTTCGAGCATGAGGTAGAGCAGGCCCTTCAGCGCTGGGGCGTCATTGGCTCCAGCTCTCCGGCCGTTGCTGAAGGCAGAGCGGAAATCCTTGTTGAGCCGCACGGAGTGGTCATCGCGGTCTATGTCGAAGAAGACGTCCGGCGGGAGCGATTCCCAGCGGAACGTGATCGGCTCCTCGCCCTCGATCTGCGGTAGCTCGTCCCGAAGGGTGCGCTTCAGCTTGGGGTCGACCCCCTTGCCCGGCGGGACGGCACTCGGGCGCTGCACTTCGGTGGACCGCCGGGCAGCTTCGCGATAGACGCTTTCAGCTTCTGCCACGTAGGCGGCAAAGGAGTGACCGTTCGCATCGGAGGCCTTTTCGATTCCACGGGCGAACGCAGGTGTGACGCTGACGCCGTCCTTCTTCACGGTCAGGCTGAACACGTCGTTCGGTGACGAGGGAAGGTCGAGCGAGATCCGAGCCAGGCTGTGGTGTGTCTCAGCGCTGCGGATGCCGTTCCAGCCCCCGGCTTGGACGAGGCGGTCATTGCGGTAGATGTAGAAGCCCTGCCGGTCCGCCAGCGGGCCGACGCCGCGGAAGGACACGAGCTGGGACCGGGGCGGCCACACATGGGCCTGAAGATCGACATCGCCGACACCTTCAATGGGAGCCGTGTACGTCCGTGGATAGCCTGCGCGCCCTGGAACCCGGTAGCCGAAGGGATCGATCGGGACCACTCCCCGGTGATCGAGTTCTTCCTTCGTGCGGACGTCCTCGACGACGAGGTCGATGTGGAACCCGTCCTGGGCCAGAAACCTGTGCAGGTAGAGACCGAGATGGGTTTCCAGCTTCTCGATCTGTTCGTTGAGGAACCGGTCGCTCTGGCCGGAAAGCACGGTGTCAAAGGCGCGGACGCTGTCCCAGCGGACGATGGTGCCGTGCCAGCCGATGACCCCGTCGTAGCGGTCGACCAGGTCCTGGCAGTACCGCGGATCCACGATGTCGCAGCTGAAGTCCTGCTGTGCCTGAGCGGTCAGCCAGCGCCTCCCGGTGGCAGGACTGCGCTTGGTACGGCTAATGACCGTCAAGGACCCGGCGTGCGAGAGAGAGGCAGCCTTCAGGCCGGCTCCGAAGTGCCCCAGCGCCCCGTCGCCGTAGCTCTCGCGGCCTCCTACGATCATTGCGACGTCGAGAGCGGCATCGTCCATGCCGTGACCGTCGTCGATGACCAGCAGGCTCACGATCCGGTCGCCATCGCGCAGAAAACTGATGACGACGTTGCGGGCGCCGGCGTCGATCGAGTTGTCCACGAGGTCGGCGATGGCGGCCTCGAACCCGTACCCCTGATGCGCCAGTGACTCGAGGTAGCGGGCAGCTGGTGGAAGCTGTTTGCTGCCCAGTGTGGGTATTTCGAACTGCCAGTCGCCGGACGGTGAATAGGGCATAGGGCGCCAGACCTTTGGACGCAGGGGCGGATGTATCCGGCAGTGGAGGATCTTCCACTCCATACCTGCGGATGTCCGTCGACGCTAGCGCATGACCTGATCTTCAGGCAGCCCTATGCCATCACTGTCCGGGATGCGAAACGGGCGCGAGCGGGAGCCGTCATCCCCCAGCGATGCCGTGGCACTCCCCGTACGCCCGGCCCGATGTGCACCAGCACGGGGTCGTCGGGGTCGGGGGCCACGGGGTGGCTTTGCCTCGGGCGGCCAGGGTGGTGGCGTATTCCGCCAGGAGGGACGGGGAGGACGGGGAGGTTTTCTCCGAGGCTGCGAAGGCTTCGTACGAGGGGACGCTGGCCGTGACGATGCCCAGGTTTGTGGTGCCTGAAGCGGCCAGGGTGCGGAGGGAGGATTCCACCTGGGCCAGGTGGGCGTCGTGGGAGGGGTACTCCGTGGACAGGGTGGGGTAGCTGGTCAGGAGCTCTGCCAGTTCGCGGGCCGGCCAGTGGAGGATGGCCACCGGGAAGGGGCGGGAGAGCGCGGCCCGGCGGTCGCCGAGTTCGGCGCGCAGGCGGGCGATCTCGGCGCGGAGTTCGGCGGGGTCGTCGGAGCCCAGGGCCCAGATGCGCTTGGGGTCGTGGGGCTCGTCCAGCGGGATCGGGCCGATGTGGCGGGTGTCCGCGACCATGTCCCAGTCGTCGTGGGGCAGGGCCAGCAGGCGGCGTACGCGATGGCGGCCCGTGAGGAGCGCGGTCGTGGCCGGGGTGAGGGGGGTGTTGTCCGGGGCCAGGAGGGTGGCGGCCTCCGTGAAGCACTCGTGGGAGGCCTCGAGTTCGTCGTGGGCCTCCAGGGCCTCGGCGATGACCTCCCAGGGGGCCGGATCCGTGGGGGCCGCCGCGCGGATGCCCTGGATGAGGGCGCGGGCCTCGGGCTCGTGGCCGTACTCCCAGAGGTTGGCCGCCTGGAGGGCCTTGATGAGGGAGGGGGCGTCCGTCGTTTCCGCGGCCAGGAGTTGGTCGTAGAGGGCGCTCGCCCGTTCGCGTTCGTCGGCCAGTTCGAGGTGGGCCGCGGCCTGGAGGAGCAAGGGCTCCTGGTCCTCGGGGTAGCGGGTCGCCGTGCGGATGAGGCGCTCGGCTTCGGCGATGTGCTCGGCAGGCGTGTCGGGGCGCATGGTTTGCAGCGTACTGCCGCTGGTCAGTTGACGGGGGAGGACTTAAGGTGCCGCCCGTGCGAGATCGCGTGCGGGTCGTGGTGCAGGGGAAGGGCCGGCGCTCGTGGCATGTGCGCCGGGCCGGTATCGCGGGGGCGTTGTGGGCGGCGGGTGAACTGGCCGTCACCGTGGGCGTGGTGGTGATGCTTCTGGTGGTGCACCAGGTGTGGTGGACCAACCGGCAGGCGCTGAGTGCCGCCCACGAGGTGGTGAGGGAGCTGGAGAGGGGCGGGTGGGACCCCGTGCCCGAGGAGGGTGAGGGCGGGGTCGAGGAGGATCCGGCCGCCGGCTCGTCCGTCGCTCCGTCCGACGGGCCGGACGGTTCCGGGGGCTCGGGTGGCGCGTCCGTCGGGAACTCCGGGCCGCGTACCGCCAAGCCGCCGCCGCGGGCGTCCGCGTACGGGGTCCTGCGCATTCCGCGTCTCGGCGTCGCCGTGCCCGTCGCGCAGGGCGTGGACAAGCGGTCCGTGCTCGACAAGGGGTACGCCGGGCACTACGCGGGGACCGCGCAGCCCGGGGCCGAGGGGAACTTCGCGCTCGCCGGACACCGCAACACGCACGGGGAGCCGTTCAGGTACATCAACCGGCTCAGGGCGGGGGACGAGTTGATCGTGGACGTGCGGGGGAAGCGGTACGTGTACCTGGTCGGGCAGACGCTGGCGGAGACGACCGAGCGCGACACCGGGGTGATCGCACCCGTCCCGCGCAGCGCCGTCACGCCGGGGGCCGGGTACAGCGAGCCCGGTGCCTACATCACGCTGACCACCTGCACGCCCGAGTACAGCTCCAAGTACCGGCTCGTGGTGTGGGGGGTCCTCAAGCGGTGAAGGGTTGGCGGGTGGATGGACCGTAGTGTGGGGCGGTGCGTCGGAAACGAGTGAAACGTCCGCAGTTGGTGTGGCTGGCCGTGCCGTTCGTGTTGTTCGCCGGTGGGCTGCCGTTCGCCAACCGGGTGGAGCCGGCGCTGGGCGGCGTACCGTTCCTGTTCCTCTGGTTCATCGGGGCGACCCTGCTGACCCCGCTCGCGGTCTGGCTGACCTGGCGCGGTGATCACCGGTGAGTCAGGCGGCCGTGGCGACCACCGTCTTCGGGGTGTTCATGGTGGCCACCGTCGCGCTCGGACTGCTCGCGGTGCGCGGGCGGGGCGGACGCGGCGGGGGCGGAGGCGGGCTCGCCGAGTGGTCGGTGGGCGGGCGGTCGCTCGGGACGGTCTTCATCTGGGTCCTGATGGCGGGCGAGGGGTACACGAGCTTCAGCTACCTCGGCGCGGCCGGCTGGGGCTACAACTACGGCGCCCCGGTGATGTACGTGGTCGCGTACATGTCCTGCGGCTACGCCGTCGGTTACGTCGTCGGGCCCATGCTCTGGGACTACGCGCGCCGCCACGGCCTCGTCGGCATCACCGACATGGTGAGCCACCGGTACGGGCGCCCCTGGCTCGGTGCGGCGGTCGCGGTGCTGGCGACCGTGTTCCTGCTTCCGTACATCCAGCTCCAGATCACCGGAATGGGTGTCGTGGTCTCGACGGTGACCTACGGGGCGGTGTCCCTGGAATGGGCGTACTTCATCGCCTTCGCCGTCACCACCGGCTTCGTCGTCGTGAGCGGCCTGCGCGGCAGTGCGTGGGTGTCCGTGCTGAAGGACGCGCTGGTCATCTGCACGCTCGGGTTCCTCGCCGTCTACGTGCCCCAGCACTACTTCGGCGGCTACGGGGAGCTCTTCGACCGGCTCACGGCCGAACGCCCGCAGTGGCTGACGCTCCCCGGCGCCGGGAGCGGGGAGGGCGGCCGGGGCGAGCTGGGGGTGGGGTGGTTCGCGTCCACCACCGTGCTGAACGCGCTGACCGTCGTCATCTTCCCGACCACCGTGGCGGGTTACCTGGGCGCGCGGAGTGCCGACGCGCTGCGCCGCAACGCCATCCTGCTGCCCGCGTACAACGTGCTGCTCTTCGTGCCGATGCTGCTGGGCATGGCGGCGCTGTTCGTCGTACCGGGACTGGTGGGCGCGGAGTCCAACCTCGCGCTGTTCAAGCTGGTCGTGGACTCCCTGCCGGCGTGGGCGGTGGGGGTGATCGGGGTGGCGGCGGCGCTGTCGTCGATCGTGCCGATGGCGGTGTTCATGCTGGTCATCGGCACGATGTGGGGGCGCAGCGTGCTCTCGCTCGTGCCGCGGTGGAGCTCGGGCGAGCGGCAGAAGCTCGCTTCGCAGGTGGTCGTGGTGGCCGCCGGGACGATCGCGCTGGTGATGACGTACACGGCGCCGAACACGCTGGTCAGGCTCTCGCTCGTGTCCTACGAGGGCATGGCGCAACTGATGCCGATGCTGCTGCTGGGGCTGGTGTGGCGCCGGCTCACGATGGTGGCCGCGGTGTGCGGGCTGGCCGCGGGGGTCGCGGTCGTCTGCGGGCTGGTCTTCACGGGCAACGACCCGGTGTGGGGTGTGAACGCGGGGATGGTCGCCCTCGTGGTGAACCTGGCGGTCGCGCTGACGGTGGCCTGGCTCGGTCCGCTGGAGGGTGACGGTGGAGCGGGGGAGTGGCGGCCGGACGAGGACGTGCTCGCGCGCGATCCGCTGCCCGGGGATCAAAACGAGGTCTCGTCCGTTGTCGGTGTGCGCGGTTAGTATCGATCGCGAGTACGAGAACCGGCACGTGCGTGTGCGTGTGGGCGTACGAGCGTCGGTGCGAGTAGCGGATTCTGTACGGGAGTTCGCGCGCGGGAGCGGAAGGGGGCGGTTCGCATGGCAGAGCACAGTCGGCTCCGCCCCGTGCGGTTGATGGCCCTGCTGGGCTCGCTCCTGCTGCTCGGCGGCTTCCTCGGGCTGTTCGCCGGGGAGGGCGGGCTCGGCGCGGTCGTGGTGGTCCTCGCGGCGACTTTCGCCGTCGGCGCCTCGGCCCTGGCCGCCCGGCTGGTCCGGCCGGTGCCGCCGCACCGAATACGTACCGCGATCCGTGATCGCGAGAAGCGCACGGCGTTCCTGCCGCAGCGTGATCCCGACGCTTCGGGCCGGTCGCGGCCCAGGGCGCCCGGCCGTCCCCTTCCGACGGCCGCGTAGGGGCGCGCAGCTCCTTCCTACTGATCACTTCTGATCACTTCACCTTGCCGCCCCTCGCGGGTCGTCACGCCGAAACGCATCTCTTTCGACGTTCGACGAGTCCCTTCGGAGGGCCCACGTGTCCGTTTTCATCGATCTTGTTGCTGTGCTGGGCCGGCTCTTGGAGCCGGTGCTGGCCGAGTCCGCGACCGCTGCCGCGATCGTGCTGTTCACCGTGCTCGTGCGGCTCGCGCTGCACCCGTTGAGCCGGGCCGCCTTCCGCGGGGCGACCCCGGTGGCGGGTCTGCTGCCGGTGCTGCTGCAGCTGCCGGTGTTCTTCCTCATGTACCGGGCGTTCTCCTCGGCGGAGATAGGCGGGGCCGCCAACGAGCTGCTCGGGCACCGGCTGTTCGCCGCACCGCTCGGGGACCGGTGGGGCGAGGCCCTCGGGGAGGGCGGCCTCTTCGGCGAGTCGGGGCTGGTGTTCCTCGGGCTGTTCGCGGCCGTCGCCGTGGTGGCCGCGTGGAGTGCGGTGCGCGGACGCAAGGCGGTGGCGCTGGCCGCTGTGACGGGCGGGGCCGGGGCGGGCGGGGCCGCCGGGGTCAAGGCCGCCGGGGGCAAGGCCGCCGGGGTCAAGGAGGGCGTGCGCAATGGCAGCGGGGCCACGGGGAACGGGGCCCAGGCCGGCGGGGTGAACGGCGGCCGGGCCAAGGCCGACGGGGGTACAGGCGGCGGGGGGAACGGCGGCCGGGCCAAGGCCGACGGGGGCAAGGCGGGCGGTGGCAAGCCTGGCGGCGCCAAGGCCAGCGGTGTCAAGGCCGGCGGCGCCAAGGCCGGCGGGGCCAAGGCCGGCGGGGCCAAGGTCGGTGGGGGTAAGGGCTCCGGGGGCGGTGGGGCCGGGGCGGTTGCCGGGTTGAGTGCCGAGCAGCAGGAGGTCATGCGCAAGCTGGGCGGCGTACTGCCCTTGCTGTCCTTCGGGACGCTGATCACGGCTGCCCTGGTGCCGCTGGCGGCCGGGCTGTACCTGGTCACCACCACCGCCTGGTCGGTGGCCGAGCGCATCTGGCTCCAGCACCGGAAGGACCGGGCGGAGGCTGCCGAGCGGGCGGTCAGCGGAGCAGAGCGTTCCGCCATGTGAACAGGGTCTTGCGGATGAGGCCGACATCTTGGAGGATCGACCAATCCTCCGATGGCCGCAACCCATCGTCCGGCCCGGGGCATGCCCATGGGCCGACCACCCTCGACCACGGGAGAATGCCCATGAAGCTGCTGCGTGTAGGACCCGTCGGGTCGGAGCGCCCCGCGCTGCTCGACCAGGACGGGACCCTGCGGGACCTGTCCGGCCTGATCACGGATGTGGACGGCGCGCTGCTCGCCGACGACTCCGTGCTGTCCCGGGTACGGGACGCGGCCGGGTCCGGTGAGCTCCCGGTGCTGGACGCCGAGGGTCTGCGGATCGGGTCCGCGGTCGGCCGCATAGGCAAGGTCGTGGGCATCGGCCTGAACTACCACGGGCACGCGGCCGAGGTGGGCGCCGAGGCGCCGGCCGAGCCGATCGTGTTCCTCAAGGCCCCGGACACCGTGGTCGGCCCCGACGACACCGTGCTGATCCCGCGCACCAGCGTGAAGACCGACTGGGAGGCCGAGCTCGGCGTCGTCATCGGTGCCACCGCCCGCTACCTGGCCTCCCCCGAGGAGGGCCTCGCGCACGTCGGCGGTTACGTGCTGGTCAACGATGTGACCGAGCGCGCGTTCCAGAACGAGCGCGGCGGCACCTGGGACAAGGGCAAGAACTGCGAGACCTTCACCCCGCTCGGCCCCTGGCTGGTCACCGCGGACGAGATCCCGGACCCGCAGGTGCTGGACGTCAAGCTGTGGGTCAACGGTGAGCTCAAGCAGGACGGCAACACCTCCGACCAGATCTTCGCGGTCGGCGAGGTCGTGCGGTACGTCAGCCAGTTCATGACCCTGTACCCGGGCGACGTCATCGTCACCGGCACCCCGGCCGGTGTGGCCGCGGGCCAGCCGGAGCCGAAGCCGTTCCTGCGGGCGGGCGACGTCGTGGAGCTGGAGATCGACGGGCTCGGCCGTCAGCGCCAGGAGTTCAAGGACGCTTGACGATGCTCGCTCCCGTTAACGGGAGCGATTCCCTTCAGCTCGCATGGGCGGGCTTCGGGGCTTCACGCGTACGCCTCCGGCCGGTGGCCGGGACTCGCACCGTTGTGGTGCTGCGCGTGCTGTTGATGTCCGAGCCGCCCGTCCGGCGGGCTCGGGCCTCGACCTCGACCGAGGCATTGTGGTCGGCGTCGTCCTCGTGCCCGCAGTGGACACAGGCGAACAGCCGGCCGCATCCCTTACGGGAGTGGGGATCAACCTTCCCGCAGGCAGGGTTGCCGCAGGTCTGGGAGGTGTGGAACGGCGGCACCGCTACGAGCACGGACCCGTACATGCGGGTCTTGTACTCCAGCTGGCGCCGTCGTTCCCCCGGGGTGTTGTCGAGGATGGACCGGTTCAGCCCGGCCTTCGCCCGGACGTTCTTCCCCGGGCTCTCTGTGGCGCCTTTCGCGGACTTGGTCATGTTCTTCACGCGTAGGTCCTCGATGCCGATCAGGCCGTGGTTTTTGGCGGGGTCGGTGGTGAGCTTGTGCGTGAAGTCCTGACGTCGGTTGGCCCGCCGGGTGGTGATCTTCGCGATTTGGGTGATCGTCGTGCGCAGGCGGCGGCTGTATTTCCCGCCCTGGTGCTTCTTCGCGTACGTGATCTGGCGGGACTTGCGCTGCTCCAGCGCTTTCAGCCGCTTTCGTTCGTTGGCTGTGAGCGTCGGGGGCATGAGCCGGGGTGCGGTCTCGGTCGAGACGAACACGGATGCGGCGACGCCGAAATCCACCCCGCACGCGGGCTTCCCGTTCGGTGCGTCTGGCTTACGACCGGTGTGAGCGCCGAAGCTGATGTGCCAGCCGTTGCCGTCCCGGGACACGGTGGCGTTACGGACCGTCCCCCCGATCGCGCGGGAGAGGCGGAACCGCAGCCAGCCGAGTTTCGGGAGACGAACCTCGGCCCACTTGCGGTTCAGTTTGCGGACCTCGACCGCCTGCCCGGGAAACGGGATCGACAGGCGGTGTCCGCGCTTCTTCCGCGTTGGAAACCCAGCAGCATGCCCAGGATTCCAGAAATTGTCGTACGCCCGGTCGAGGCTGCGCAGGATTTGCTGCCCGGCCTGCGCGGGGAACTGCCCAATCCAGTCCAGCTCATGACGGGCAGAAGTGAGGTACCTGGACTGTTCAACGGCGCGCAGGCTGTACCGGCGCTGTTCCCACAGGTACACCCGCTGTTCCAGGGCCACGTTCCAGAGAGCGCGCGCGGTGTGACCCCACCCGGTCAGGACCTCGTCCTGATCGCCGGTGGGGTACGCACGATACCTGCGCCCCATGTCCGCCTTCATGTCGCCAATCGTGCCGACGATTCATGGCTGATATGGCCCAGATCCGAAAAAGACGGATATTGTGCATTCCTGACGCATGCACTTGGTTTTCGCGACGAAGTCCGCAACAAGGTGTTCCGATGTGCATCGCAAGCAGATGGAGGAGATCCCGCGCGCCGTGCGCAAACTTCGAGTGCGAGCCGGTCGAGGGTCGTGCGGGCCTGTTCCGGCCCTTGATCAGGGTCAGTGGGCTTCTCGGCTTTGGGCGGCTTGTCGGGATGCGGGGAGCTCCACGACTCCCCCGTCCCTCGACGACCTGGCGGCCGCCTCCAGTACGTCCAGGCAGTGCGCCGCCTCCAGGGCCGTGACGGGTGCCGGGCCGCCGTCGCGCAGTGCCGCCGCCACGGCCGCGTAGTACGCGGGGTAGTCGCCCGGAGCCGTCCGTACCGGCGTGCCCCCGCCGGTCAGCGGTGATTCCCCGGAGCCCAGCCGGCCCCACAGGTGCTCGGGCTCCTCGCCCCAGGTCCGCTCGGGGTCACCGGGGCGCAGGCCCTCGCGCAGGGCCCCTTCCTGGGGGTCCAGGCCGTACTTGACGTAGCCCGCGCGGGATCCCAGGACGCGGAAGCGCGGGCCCAGCTGGGCCGTGGTCGCGCTGACGTAGAGGTGGGAGCGGACCCCGCTCGCGTGGGTGAGGGCGATGAAGGTGTCGTCGTCCGCCTCGGCGCCCGGGCGGCGCACGTCGGTCTCCGCGTAGACGCGTACGACGGGGCCGAAGAGCACCAGCGCCTGGTCCACCACGTGGCTGCCGAGGTCGTACAGCAGGCCGCCGATCTCCTCGGGGGCGCCGGACTCCCGCCAGCCGCCCTTGAGCTGCGGACGCCAGCGCTCGAAGCGGGACTCGAAGCGCTGGACCTCGCCCAGTTCGCCGTCGGCGATGAGGCGGCGCAGGGTGAGGAAGTCGTTGTCCCAGCGGCGGTTCTGGAAGACCGAGAGGAAGGTCCCGGTCCGGTCGGCGAGCGCGGCCAGTTCGCGGGCCTCGGCCGCCGTGGCGGCGAGCGGCTTGTCCACGACCACCGGGATGCCGGCGGTGAGGGCGGCGGTGGCGAGCGGGACGTGCGTCTTGTTCGGGGAGGCGATGACGACGAGGTCCGGGGCGGGGCTCTGGGTGAGCAGCTCGGTGGCGGTGGCGGCGATCCGGACGTCCGGGTAGGCCTCGCGGGCCTGGGCGGCGCGGCCCGGGTCGGAGGTGACGACGGTGTCCAGGACCAGGCCCTCGGTCGCGGAGACGAGCGGGGCGTGGAAGACGGAACCGGCCAGTCCGTAGCCGACGACTCCGACGCGGAGGGGAGTGGCGGGGGTGAGGGGGGAGGCGGGGGCGTTCATGGGTCCACTTTGGCAACAGTGTTGCTTAAGTGCAAGGAGGGTGGACAATGGGCAGGTGGACAGGGGTAGCAGGGGTAGCGGGGGCAGTGAGGTCGGCGGGGCCGGCAGGGGCGACACGGGCGGCGGCAGCGGCGTGAACCTGCCGGCGCTGCGCGGGCACAACGACGCGCTCCTCCTGGACCTCCTGCGCGGAGCCGGCCCCGCCGGGCTCGGCCGCGGTGACCTCGCCGCGCGTACGGGACTCACCCCGCAGGCCGTCAGCAAGATCGCGGCGCGCCTCCGGGGCGAGGGCCTGGTGGCCGACGCCGGACGCGAGGCCTCCACGGGCGGCAAACCGCGCACGCTGCTGAGGCTGGTGCCGGAGGCGCGGCATGCGGTCGGGGTGCACCTGGACCGGGACGAGCTCACGGCGGTACGGGTCGACTTGGCGGGCCGCGTCGTCGCCGACGGGCGGGCCCCGCTGGACTTCGGGGCCGGTCCGGACGCGGTGGTCGAGGAGGCCGTACGGGCCGTCGCGCGGGTGTGTGGCGGTGGCGGTGGCTGCGACCGGCCCGTTGTGGGTGTCGGCGTGGCCGCGCCGGGGCCGCTGGACTGGCGGACCGGGGTGCTGGGGCGGGTGACGGGGTTCCCGGAATGGGAGGGGTTCCCGTTGCGGGAGGTGCTGGAGGGGCGGTTGGGGGTTCCCGTGCGGGTGGACAAGGACACCAACGCGGGGGTCGCGGCGGGGGCCGGCTTCGGAGAGGCCGCCTTCGGGGAGGCCGTGGCGTACGTGCACGTCGGCACCGGACTGGGAGCGGGGCTCCGGCTGGCCGGTGGCGGAGAGGTCTACCGCGGGCGGCGCTCGGCCGCGGGGGAGTTCGGACACCAGGTGCTGCGGCTGGACGGGCCGGCCTGCCGGTGCGGGGGGCGCGGGTGCGCGGAGGTGCTGTGCCTGGACGCGGTGGCCGGGGGCCGGCTCGAGGAGGCGGCGCGGATCGTGGGGGAGGCGGCGGCGAACCTGGTCGCGCTGCTGGATGTGGACCGGGTGTTGCTCGGGGGGCGGGTGGTGGCTGCTGCGCCGGGGGTGTTCCTGGCGGGAGTGCGGGGGGTTCTGGGGGTGCGGGCCTTTGTGGGGGGTGCGGTGAGGGTTGAACTCGCTGAGGGGGGTGTGGCGGAGGGGGCGGCGGAGTTGGTGCTTGGCCCGTTGTTCGGGCGGGGGGTGTGAGTGGGCCTTGGGCCCCCTGGCCCCCTTGGTGTCTGGCCCCTGGCCCTGGCCTCCGGCCTCTGACCCCTGGCCTCTGAGCCCTGGCCTCCGGCCTCTGAGCCCTGGCCTCTGAGCCCTGGCTCCTGGGCGTCCCGACCCGGGTGAGCTCGTCGCGGGCCGCGGGCCGCGGGCCGCGGGCCGTCGCGCCGGCCGCCCCCGCCTGGGGGCTCGGATGCTGGGCCCTGCGGGGCGGAGTCCCCTACCCGCCCTTCCACCGTTCCCAGGGCTCCGCCCTGACCCGGTCCTCAATCGCCGGACGGGCTGAAGTGCTCCTGGGGCTCCGCCCCAGACCCCGGTCCTCAAACGCCGGACGGCTGGAATTGCTCCGTGCCCCGGTCCTCAGGCGTCAGGCGGCTGGGTTTGCTCTGGGCCCCGCTCCCCAGGCGTCAGGCGGCCGGGTTTGCCCCAGACCCCGGTCCCCAAGCGCCAGCGGGCCGGGGTTGCCCCAGACCCCGGTCCTCAAGCGCCAGCGGGCCGGAATTGCTCCGGGCCCCGGTCCTCAAGCGCCAGCCGGCTGGGTTTGCTCTGGGCCCTGGTCCTCGAGCGCCAGCCAGCTGGGGTTGGCCCAGGCCTCGGCTGGGTGCTTGTGTCCGCCGGATGGGGGGAAATGGGGAGAAGTTGGGCGTGGTGCTGGACAGGGGGTCGGGCGTGCGTGGGAGGGTGCGGGCAAGGCCGGGGTGATTGTCGGGTTGTACGGCAATCGTTCTGCGGGTCGTTCCGTTGGGTGTTCTGTCGTCGGCGAGTAGGGGTTCTTCATGCGACTGCGCAAAGCCCTCGCCCTCGCAGCCGCCCTCGCAGCCGCCTTCGCGGCCACCGCCACCGCCACCGTCACCGCCGCCCCCACCGCGTTCGCGGACATCGGTACCGGTGGCGGAGCCCGTCCCGCGCCCGCGTTGCCCTCGCGGGTGGAGGCCATCTGCGGTGACGGGAAGAGCACGCAGTTTCCGATCGGTGCCCGCATCCGGGGCGGTCCGGCGGTGTACCGGACCGGTGGCGCGGCGCAGACCTGGTACCTCGACCTCACGAACACGACCGCGACCGAGTGCACGGCCATCCACCCCGTCGTCGTCTTCACCGACCCGGCCCGTGCCCTGCGGCCCGCCCACTTCCGCATGGAGTTCGACGCCCCCGGCAGCACCTTCCCCGTCAGCCTGGAGCGCACCGACCGGGACGAGATCGTCGCCGTCTTCGACGGTGGCGACGCCTTCTCCGGCTTCACCGTCGGCCCCGGCGGCTCGGTGACCGTCACCGTCCGGCTCGCCTTCGCCCCCGGCACCCCGCGCGGCGAGGCCGTCGCCGATGCCGCGCTGGTGCAGCGCAAGGGCGACGACGGCGACTGGATCGGCGAGGCGGGCGGCTACCGGTTCGACATCCAGGGCCCCGACTCCGAATCCGGCGAGGCCGGAGCGCTGGCCGACACCGGCCGCACCGCGGGCGCCTGGGCGTACGGGGCCGGCGCCGCGGCCGCCCTGGTCGGCGGCGGCGGACTCCTGCTCGGGGCCCGACGGCTGCGGCGCGAGGAGCCGGGCGGCCCGCAGGCCACGTAGGCGCAGCCGGCCCGCGTACGCGCAGTCGCGTACATGCAGCCCACGTAGAGTCCGAGCGTGGAAGAACCGACCGCCTACGCGCACCACCACCAGCCCGGCCTGCCCGTCCGCTCCGGCATCCCCGAGCACGGCCGCATCCCCAAGTACTACGCCGTCAAGGCCCGCATCGCCGGGCTGCTCGACGAGCTCGGCGAGGGGGGACTCCTCCCCACCGAGCGCGATCTCGCCGAGCAGTACGAGGTCTCCCGCGAGACCGTCCGCCAGGCCCTGCGCGAGCTGCTGCTGGAGGGCCGGCTGCGCCGCTCGGGCCGGGGTACCGTCGCCGCCGGGCCGAAGCTCGAACAGCCCCTGTCGCTGGCGAGTTACACCGAGGGCGTACGCCGCCAGGGGCGCACCCCGGGGCGCCATCTGATCGGACTCGAACGCTTCCCCTGCCCGGCTCCCGTGGCCCCCGGCATCGGCGCCGAGCCCGGGGAGCCGGTCTGGCACCTGGAGCGAGTGCTGCTCGCCGACGAGGAGCGGGTCGGCCTGGAGAGCACCTACGTCCGGGTCGCCCGCGCACCCCGCCTGGACATCGATTTCCAGCCGGACTCCTCGTTCTACGGATACCTCCGCGACAGCCTCGGCATCTCCTTCGGCGACGCCGACGAGAAGCTGGAAACGGTCCTCGCCACGCCCCGCGAAGCCCTGCTGATCGGCACCCCGCCCGCGCTCCCGATGCTGCTCATCCATCGTTTCTCCCGGGACCAGGACGGCAGGCCGCTGGAGCGGGTGCGTTCTCTCTACCGTGGTGACCGGTTCAGCTTCACGACCCATCTTCGGCCCGAATAGTCCCCGCCGAAGCCCCCCGTAATCGCTGAAAGGGGGCGAATCTGCATCACGGAACGGTAACGGGTCTAGTCCAAGCGTTGGAGGCTGTTCACCGGGGCGTCGCCCGGCCGATCCTCCCGGGTCACGGGCCGCCGCCACCTTGGAGCACGTGAGAGTCATAGTCGTCGGAGGCGGCGTGGTAGGCACCATGCACGCCTGGCAAGCAGTGGAACGCGGCCACGAGGTCGTCCAGATCGAGCGAGAAGCGGAGGCCCGCGGCGCGTCATTGCGCAATTTCGGCCAGATCTGGGTCAGTGGACGGGCCGGGGGCGAGGAGCTCGACACCGCCCTGCGGGCCCGCGAGCTCTGGGAGGCCATCGGTGAGCGGGTGCCCGGCCTGGGCTTCCGCGCCATCGGCTCCCTGACCCCGGTACGCAACTCCCGCGAGCACGCCGTCGCCGAGGCCGCCGTGGCCCGCCCCGACGCCGCCGCCCGCGGCTACAAGCTGGTCACCGCCGAGGAGGCCCGGGCGATCAACCCCGCCCTGCGCGGCGCGTTCGAGGCCGCCCTGTGGTGCGAGCGGGACGCGGCCGTGGAGCCGCGCACCGCACAGCTCCACCTGCGCGAAGCCCTCAAGGCGTCCGGCCGCTACACCTTCCTCCCCGGACGGGAGGTGCGCGAGGTCGTCGGGAACGGAGCCGTCCGCGACGACCACGGCGACGTCCACCAGGGCGACGCCGTCGTCCTCGCCACCGGTGCCTGGCTCTCCGGACTGGTCCGCGAGCTGGTCCCCGACTTGCCCGTGCGCCGCGTCCGGCTGCAGATGATGCAGACCGCCCCGCTCGGCGAGACCCTGACGACCTCGGTCGCCGACGCCGACAGCTTCCGCTACTACCCCGCCTACAAGAGCGAAGCCCTCGACGAGCTCAACGCCGAGCAGGCCCAGGCGCCGATCGCCGCCGCGCACAAGATGCAGCTCCTGATGGTGCAGCGGCAGGACGGCGGACTGACCATCGGCGACACCCACGAGTACGAGCACCCCTTCGCGTTCGACACCCTCGAAGACCCGTACACGCACCTCACCGGGGTCGTCGAGTCCTTCCTGGGCCGCCCGCTGCCGCAGATCAGGCACCGCTGGGCGGGCGTGTACGCGCAGTGCACCGACACCACCCGCGTCGTCCACCGCCAGCAGGTGGCCGACGGCGTCTGGCTGGTGACCGGGCCCGGCGGCCGGGGCATGACCTGCTCGCCCGCCATAGCCGAAACCACCGCGAACGAACTGGGCTGGTAAGCGCCATGACCGACACCCACACCCCCCACACCCCCCACTCCCACCGGCTGATCGTCCTCGACATGGCCGGCACCACCGTCGCCGACGGCGGCCTCGTCGAGCGCGCCTTCGAGCGGGCCGCCGAGCGCCTCGGCGTCGAACCGGGCGGCGCCGACCACGCCACCAAGCTCCAATACGTCCGCGACACCATGGGCGAGTCGAAGATCTCCGTCTTCCGTCACCTCTTCGGCGCCGAGGACCTCGCCCAGCGCGCCAACTCCGCCTTCGAGGAGGCCTACGGGGAACTCGTGGACGGCGGCCTCATCGCCCCGATCCCCGGCGCCCGCGAGGCCATCGAGAAGCTCCGCGCCGACGGCCGCACCGTGGCCCTGACCACCGGCTTCGCCCGCGTCACCCAGGACGCCATCCTCGAAGCCCTCGGCTGGCAGGGTCTCGCCGACCTCACCCTGTGCCCCGCCGACGCGGGCGGCCGGGGCCGGCCCTACCCGGACATGGTGCTGGCCGCCTTCCTGCGCACCGGCGCCGTGGCCGACGTACGCGAGATCGCGGTCGCCGGCGACACCTCGTACGACATGCTCAGCGGCGTCCGCTCCGGCGCCGGCATCGTGGCGGGCGTCCTCACCGGCGCCCACGACCGCGCCGCCCTGACCGGGCACGGCGCCACCCACGTCCTGGCCTCCGTCGCCGACCTCCCCGCACTGCTGGAGCAGTCGGACCAGGAGCGGGAGCCCGGCGCGTGAGCGGCATCCGCTTCGACTCCGTCTCGGTCGCCTACGGCGGCAACACCGTCCTGGACTCCCTCGACCTGACCGTCGAGCCCGGCGAGGTCATGGCGCTGCTCGGCCCCTCCGGCTCCGGAAAGACCACGGCCCTGCGCGCGGTCGCCGGCTTCGTCCGGCCCGCCTCGGGCCGGATCCTGATCGGCGGCCGGGACGTCACCGCCCTCCCGCCGCACAAGCGTGGCATCGGCATGGTCGTCCAGCAGTACGCGCTCTTCCCGCACATGCGCGTCGCGGACAACGTCGCCTTCGGCCTGCGCGCCCAGAAGGCGCCCAAGGCGGAGATCCCCGGCCGCGTCGCCGAGGCCCTGGAGATGACCGGGATGGCGGCCTACGCCAAGCGCTACCCCCGCGAGCTCTCCGGCGGGCAGCAGCAGCGCGTGGCCATCGCCCGCGCCCTCGCCATCCGCCCCGGGGTCCTCCTGCTGGACGAGCCGCTGTCCGCGCTCGACGCGCAGCTGCGCTCCGGGATGCTCGCCGAACTGGCCCGCCTGCACCGCGAACTCCCCGACGTGTCCATCCTCTACGTCACCCACGACCAGGTCGAGGCGCTGACCCTGGCCGACCGGATCGCCGTCATGGACCAGGCCCGCCTCCAGGACTGCGGCACCCCGCAGGAGCTGTACAGGGCCCCGCGCACCGAGTTCACCGCCTCCTTCGTCGGCAACGCCAACCTGCTGCCCGTCACCGTCGCCGACGGCGGCGCGCTCTTCGCCGGCCACCCCCTCACCCTCGACCCGGGCCGCGCGGCCGTCGGAGCCGGCGCCACCCTGTGCGTACGCCCGCACCTGCTCGGCCTCGGCGCCGGCCCCAACGCGCTGAGCGGGACCATCACCGAGGTGCAGTGGCGCGGCTCGACCCACCGGCTCTACGTGGACATCGAGGGCCACCGGGTCAAGGCGGACCTGCCCGAACTGCGCGAAACCCCGGCGCTGGGCGACCGGGTCACCCTGCACTTCGAGCCGCGCGACGCGGTGCTGCTGGCCGCAGGGGTGTCCGATGCCTGAGGCCGCGCCGCGCACCGGGGCCGCCATCCCGCCCCAGAGCGCCACCGAATCGGCCGGCGCCACCGAATCACCCGGCGCCACCGAATCGGCCGGCTCTGCCGAGTCCGCAGGATCCGCCGCGCGGGGGATCTTGCGGAGCGGACCGCACGAGCACGGGCAGGGGCAGGGCCCGGCCGCCGACCCCGGCCGGGCGGAGCGCGCTCCCTCCTCCGGTCCCACCCCGGAGGGGCCCGCACGTGGGCCCCGTAGCGTTCCCGGCTGGCTGTGGACCGTGCCTCCCGTCGCCGTGCTCGCGGCGATCTTCCTCTACCCCCTCGCGCTGGTCGTCCAGCAGTCCCTGTCCCCCGAGAACGGGGGCGGCACCTTCGACGCCTACGCCTCCGTCTTCGCCTCGCACTCCTTCCGCGAAGCCCTCGGCACCACGGTCTGGCTGGCCGTCGGCGCCACCGCCGGCTGCCTGGTCCTCGGCTTCGCGCTCGCGCTGGTCATCGCCTTCGTCCCGTTCCCCGGGGCGCGTGCCGTGGCCAAGTTCATCGACGTCTTCCTCTCCTTCCCCTCCTTCCTCATCACCCTCGCCCTCCTCTTCGTCTACGGCACGGTCGGCATGGCCAACGGCCTGTGGACCGAAGGATTCGGCGCCGCCGAGGGCCCCTTCCACTTCCTGACCACCCCCTGGGGCGTCCTCCTCGCGGAGATCACCTACTTCACGCCCTTCGTGATGCGCCCGCTGCTCGCCGCCTTCTCCCAACTGGACACCGCCCAGCTGGAGGTGGCCTCCTCGCTCGGAGCGAAGCCCGGCCGCATCATCCGGCGGGTGATCCTCCCCGAGGCCCTCCCGGCGCTCGCCGCCGGCGGCAGCCTCGTCCTCGTCATGTGCCTCAACGAGTTCGGGATCGTCCTGTTCACCGGAGCCAAGGACGTCACCACGCTCCCGATGCTCATCTACGGCAAGGCGATCCTCGAATCCGACTACGCCGCCGCCTGCGTCGTCGCCGTCGTCAACATCGTGATCTCCGTCGGCCTGTTCGGCCTCTACCGGGTGGTGAGCAAGCGTGCTGGTGCATAGCAAGAGCGGCCGCTGGGCCGCCTGGAGCCTCTTCGGCATCCTCTTCCTGCCCCTCTTCGCCCTGCCCCTGCTCGTCGTGGTCGCCGCGTCCTTCTCGACGCACTGGTCCGGGGCCCTCCCCTCCGGCCCCACCACCGAGAACTACGCCGCCGCCGTCCGCGGCGAATCCCTCCAGGCGCTGACCACCTCGCTGCTCACCGCCGTGGCCGCCAGCCTGATCGCGCTCACCGTCGGCACCTGGGCGGCGCTCGCCGCCGCCGGGCTGCGAAAGCGCGGAAAGAGCTCCCTGGACGCGCTGTTCATGCTGCCGGTCGCCGTGCCGTCCGTGGTCGTCGGCCTCGCCGTGCTCGTCGCCTTCAGCAAGCCGCCGCTGCTCCTCAACGGCACCAGCTCGATCGTGATCCTGGCGCACACGATTCTTGTCACGGCGTTCGCCTACCAGTCGGTTTCGGCTGCCATCGTGCGTCTCGACCCCGCGTACGAGCAGGCCGCGGCCTCGCTGGGCGCCCGCCCCGCGTACGTGCTGTGGCGGGTCAAGCTCCCCCTCCTGCTGCCGTCGCTCACCGCGGCGGCCGGGCTCTGCTTCGCCCTGTCCATGGGCGAGCTGAGCGCCACGATGATGCTCTACCCGCCGGACTGGATGCCCCTGCCCGTCCGCATCTTCACCGCCACCGACCGCGGCTCGCTCTTCAGCGGCTCCGCCGTCGCCGTGGTCCTGATGGCCACCACCCTGCTGGTCCTGCTGGCCGTCTCCCGTGTCCGCACCAAGGCCACGTACCGCTAGACCTGCTGCTCCACCCTGCCGCTTCACCCTGCCGCTTCACGGCGCTGCTCCACCCTGCTGATTCCCCTGCTGACTCCCTTTCCCCGTAAGGAAGTTCCATGCCCAGCAACAGATACCTCCGCATCACCGCCGCCGTCACCGGCAGCCTCGCCCTCGCCGCCGGCCTCACCGCCTGCGGTGGCTCCTCCGCCGACTCCGCCGACTCCGCCGCAGGCAAGGGCGGCGGCGAGAAGGTCGTCACCGTCTACAGCGCCGACGGCCTCAAGAGCGACAAGGGCGACGGCTGGTACGACAAGGTCTTCGCCGACTTCACGAAGAAGACCGGCATCGAGGTCAAGTACGTGGAGGGTGGCTCGGGCGAGATGGTGCAGCGCGCCGTCCGCGAGAAGACCAACACGCAGGCCGACGTACTGATCACGCTGCCCCCGTTCATCCAGCAGGCCGACGGCAAGGGCCTCCTCCAGGCCTACAACCCGCAGGGCGCCGACAAGGTCAACGGGGCGAACAAGTCCTCCGACGGCAAGTGGACCTCGGTCGTCAACAACTACTTCGGCTTCATCTACAACAAGAAGGAACTGGCGGCGGCCCCCAAGACCTGGGAAGAGCTGCTGGACCCCAAGTTCAAGGGCAAGCTCCAGTACTCCACCCCCGGCGTCGCCGGCGACGGCACCGCCGTGCTCATCAAGGCGATGCACGACTTCGGCGGCAAGGAGCCTGCGAACGAGTACCTGAAGAAGCTCCAGGCCAACAACGTCGGCCCGTCCTCCTCCACCAGCAAGCTCGCGCCGAAGACCGACAAGGGCGAGCTGCTCGTCGCCAACGGCGACGTCCAGATGAACTTCGCGCAGTCCAAGTCCATGCCGAACATCGGCATCTGGTTCCCCGCCAAGGACGGCGGCAAGCCCACCACCTTCTCCCTCCCGTACGCGGCCGGCCTCGTCGACAAGGCCCCGCACACCGAGAACGGCAAGAAGCTCCTCGACTACCTGCTCAGCGAGGACGCCCAGAAGCTGGTCAGCGGTGTCGGCGGCGGCTTCCCGGCCCGCACGGACGTCAAGCCCACCGACGCCAACGCCGTCGAACTCACCAAGCTCATGACCGGAGTCGAGATCTTCGAGCCGGACTGGGCCGACATCGACAAGAACCTCACCGGCTACGTCGACGCGTGGAAGTCGGCCACTGGAAGCTGACTGGTCGCCTCCCGGTCACCCACGACCGGAATAGTGACGCATGGATAACGGGTCTGGACCGAGCCTCGCCTTCGGTCCGGACCCGCCGTACGCTCGCTCGCGCTGACGCACGACCGTACGCCCGCACGCCCCGTACGTCCCCTGCGCCTTCCCCACGATTACTCCCGGAGGAGTACGTGTCCACTGTCCTGTCCGGACGGACCCTCGCCGTGGCCGCCACCGCCACGGTCCTGCTCGCCACCGGCCTCGGCGCCCACGCCGCGACGGCCGCGCCCGCCGACCAAGCGGCCGCCACGAACAAGGTGCTCGTCATCGGCCTCGACGGCGCGGTCCTCGATCGCGTCAAGGTCGCCAACGCCCCGCACCTGAACGGCCTGATGGCCCAGGGCCTGACCGCCAAGAGCACCCTGTACGCGAACCCGATGGGCGCCACCTCCTCGGGCCCCGGCTGGTCCACCATCGCCACCGGTGTCTGGCCCGACAAGCACGGCGTGAAGGACAACTCCTTCACCGGCAAGAACTACACGGCCTACCCGGACTTCCTGACCCGCATCGAGAACGCCAACCCGGCGCTCAACACGTACGCGGCAGCCGACTGGGAGCCCATCACCTCTACCGACCAGAACGGCCCGATCTTCTCGGCCAAGGTCGACAAGCGCCTCTCCCTCAAGGGGGACCGCGACGGCTACCGCAACGAAGACCCGAAGATCGCCTCGGCGGCCGCCACCGAGCTGCGCACCCAGAACCCGGACGCCGCCTTCGTCTACCTCGGCGAGATCGACGCGGCCGGCCACTCCTACGGCGCCGCCAGCCAGCAGTACCTGGACACCGTCGCCCGCGTCGACGTCCTCGTCGGCCAGCTCCTGAGCGCCGTCCAGAACCGCCCGACCTATGCCCAGGAGAACTGGAAGATCCTGGTCACCACCGACCACGGCCACACCAACACCGGCGGTCACGGCGGCTCCACCATCCAGGAGCGCGGCACCTTCGTCATCGCCAAGGGCCCCGGCATCCCCGCCGGTTCCGTACGGAACGACGTGAAGCTCGTCGACGTCGCGGCGACCGCGCTCGCCCAGGTCGGGGTCAACCCCGGCTCCGCGATCGACGGCATTTCGGTGGACGCCCCGGACGACGGCGACGCCTTCGACAGCCTGCGCCCGAACCTCCAGGCGCGCGTGGACGAGACGGGCATCCCGGTCGCCACCAAGGGCTTCACGCACACCCCGCCGACCGGCTGGTCCGTCGACAACTCCAAGATGGGCACGGGCGGTGTCACCGAGTGGGCCGGATGGGCCTTCGCGACCGACGAGTTCTGGAGCCAGTCGCAGCGCGACCAGTGGCGCGAGCTGAACGTCCGCTCCCGTGACGTGTTCGCCGTCGCCGACTCCGACGAGTGGGACGACAAGAGCCACACCGGCTCCTACGACTCCACCCTCATCACCCCCAAGTGGGCGGTCACCGGCGGCACCACGCGCAACCTGACCTTCCAGACGCACTACCGCCAGGAGTCCGGCCAGACCGCCCAGGTCCTGGTCTCCTACAACGGGGGTACGGCGTCGGTGGTCAAGAGCTACACCGCCGACGCGGTCGCCAAGTCCGAGTCGGTCGCGCTCCAGGTCCCGGCCGGCGCCACCGACGTCCAGGTCCGCTTCCGCTACACCGGCAGCAACAACTGGTACTGGACCGTGGACAACGTCAAGCTCGGCTGAGGTCGCTTCCGGCCGGTACGCGGCTTCGGCGTGAACCGTAGGCGTGGACCTTGGGCGTGGACCTTAGGACCTTGGACGTGGGCCTTCGGCGGGGCCCTCGAAGGGCCTTCGCCGAGGTCCGTTCCGCCGTACGGTCCGGGCCGTGGACGCCCCACGCGTCCGCGGTCCGGCCCGGATAAGGTGGTAGAGACCAGAGGTCACCGAGGTCAGACGCCACCGAGAGCGGAGAACAGTCCAGTGGCAGAGCGCAAGCCGATCGAATCCTGGCTCACCGACATGGACGGGGTCCTCGTCCACGAGGGCATCCCGATCCCCGGTGCCGACGCCTTCATCAACCGGCTGCGCGAGTCCGGCAAGCCCTTCCTCGTGCTGACCAACAACTCCATCTACACCCCGCGCGACCTCCAGGCCCGCCTGAGCCGCATGGGCCTGTCGGTCCCGGTGGAGAACATCTGGACCTCGGCCCTGGCCACCGCGAAGTTCCTCGACGACCAGCGTCCGGGCGGCACCGCGTACGTCATCGGTGAGGCCGGCCTCACCACGGCCCTGCACGACATCGGCTACATCCTGACCGACCACGAGCCGGACTACGTGGTCCTGGGCGAGACCCGGACGTACAGCTTCGAGGCCATGACCAAGGCGGTCCGCCTGATCAACGCGGGCGCCCGCTTCATCTGCACCAACCCGGACGAGACCGGCCCCTCCGCCGAGGGCCCGCTGCCCGCCACGGGTGCGGTCGCCGCGCTGATCACCAAGGCGACCGGCAAGAAGCCGTACTTCGCCGGCAAGCCCAACCCGCTGATGATGCGGACCGGGCTGAACGCCATCGGCGCGCACTCCCACAGCAGCGCGATGATCGGCGACCGGATGGACACCGACATCCTCGCCGGGCTGGAGGCGGGCATGCAGACCTTCCTCGTGCTGACCGGTCTGACGTCGGTCGAGGACACCGAGAAGTTCCCGTACCGACCGACCCACACGTTCGACTCCATCGCCGATCTGGTCGATCTGGTTTAGCGCGTACGGCTGACACGTACGGGCCAAGAGGGCGCCGCTCCGGATGCGGAGCGGCGCGCCGCGCGTGAATCTCCTTGTAGAGGAGGTTCACCATGCGCAGTGATGTGCTCGCTCTCCGTGTCACCGGGGTGGCCGTCGCCCTGACGGCCCTGTCCGCCGTGACCGCCCCCTTCGCCTTCGCGGGGGAGGATGACTGGAACCGTGACCGCGGCAGCGTCTCGGCCGACCCCAATCCGGCGGAACCGGGGGCGCAGGTCAAACTGCGCGTCCGCGGTTGTGAGGAGGACTGGGCCGTCGCCTCGTCCGTCGTCTTCGTCTCCGAGGTCCGGCTCTCCACCGGCCGCGACGACCGCCGCACCCTGTGGGGCGACGCGACGATCCGCTCCTGGGTCGAGCCCGGCCGCCACGACATCAAGATCAAGTGCGGCGGCCGCGGCGGCGAACGCGAGTGGGGCACGATCGAGATCGAGCGCCGCCGGGAGCACCGCCCCAACCCCCATCACACACCCGTCTGGCCGGTCCACGCGGGCGGCGGCGGCATGTCCGAGGAGATCGCCGCGAAGTCGAAGGCGGCCGGCGCGGCCGGGGCCGCCGAGGCCGCCGATTCCGCGCAGCTCGCCGCGGCGGCGAAGAAGAACACCGAGGGCGACGGCCCGGGCCTGCCGCACACGGTGATCGGCGCCGTACTCGCCGCCGCGGCCACTCTCGCTGTCGCCGGCCGGGCGCTGACCCTGCGCCGCCGCCGAAGCGGCGAGTGACCGGGTGATCGGGTGAGCGGCGAGCCGCGGAGCTCCGGCGGTTCCCGGCTGCTGACCTTCGCCGCCTGGTCGGTGCTGGTCCTCGGCCTGTGGCTGTGGGGCCGCGAGATCACCGGCGTGGCGATACCCCTGCCCGGGCAGGCCGGCGGACCGGCCGCCCCGGGCATGCCCGCGGAGCACACCCCGCTGGGGCCGGCCGCGCCCGCGCGGGTGGACGTACCGTCCCTGGGCGTCCAGGCCCCGGTGATGGTCCGGGACCTCGACACGCAGGGGGCGATCGAAGCACCTCCGTACGAGAACCCGGGCACGGTCGGCTGGTGGCGCGGCGGCGCCCAGCCCGGCACGGCCGGCACCGCGCTGCTGGTCGGGCACGTGGACACGAAGTCGAAGCCCGCGGTGTTCTACGGCCTGAGCTCGGCGAAGACGGGCGACAAGGTGCGGGTGCTGCGGGCCGACGGCTCGGTGGCGGAGTTCACGATCGAGGACGTACGGGTCCACGAGCGCGCGGACTTCGATCCCGCCAAGGTCTACGGCCCCAAGGTCCGCGGCCGGGCCGAACTGCGGCTGGTGACCTGCGGCGGCAGCTACGACAAGGCGGCCAAGCAGTACTCGGCGAACGTGGTCGTGTCGGCGTACCTGACGGGCGTCGGAGTCCGCTCCGGAACGGCGGTCTGACCCGGCCGGTGCATACGAAGAAGCCCCTCGCAGCTCTCGCTGCGAGGGGCTTCTTTGCGTCTGTGCGCCGCCAGGGACTCGAACCCCGGACCCGCTGATTAAGAGTCAGCTGCTCTAACCAACTGAGCTAGCGGCGCTTGGTGACAGGCAAAACTCTACCCCACCGCTGCGGGTGCTCGTGACAAGCCGCGCGCGTTCTGTCCGATTAACCCATGTTTGGGGGTTTTGTCGTGCACGATATGTCTGGGCCAAGCCGGATCTGATGCCCCGCCAGATGCGGTCCCGGCCGACCAGTGACGAGCAGGGGAGTGGACGGAACCGCATGACGATGCAGCCTCCGACGCATGTGTACGAAATGACGCCGACGCCGATGCCGCCGATGCCGCTGCCCTCCTTCGAGGAGTACGAGCCCGCCGGCGACTGTCCGTGCCAAGGCTGCGCCCGGCGCCGTCGCACCCTCGCGCGTGCCCGGGCCATACCGCTGCGCGACGGCGGACACCCCGCAGCGCGCGGAGCCCGCCGCGCGCTGGTCCTCGCCACCGCGGCGGGGGTGGTCCTCGGCGGCGGCGGAGCGGCAGTGGCCACGGCCGCTCCGGGCCCCGGCGGCCGGGTGGCCCTGGACGACCCCGGCTCCCCGCAGGGCGGCCGGGCACCGCTGCACGGGCCGAAGGGGGCGAAGGGAACGCCCGCGAAGCCGGCGGGGCTGCCCGGAGCGCCCTCCGCCGTCAAGCGGACCGACCGGGCGACGATCATCAACCGGGCGAAGCTGTGGCTGGACGCGCAGGTCCCGTACAGCATGGCCGAGTACTGGTCGGACGGGTACCGCCAGGACTGCTCCGGCTACGTCTCGATGGCCTGGAACCTCGGCACCAACGAATGGACCGGCAGCCTCGACAAGTTCGCGACGCGGATCACGAAGGAGGAGCTGCTCCCCGGAGACATGCTGCTCTTCCACAACCCGGCCGACCCCAACAAGGGCTCGCACGTCGTGCTCTTCGGCGGCTGGGTGGACGAGACGCGCACGCACTACGTCGCCTACGAGCAGACCAAACCGACGACGCGGAAGCTGGCCACCCCGTACGGCTACTGGGCCAACGCGGCGAAGTACGTCCCGTACCGGTTCAACGGGATCGCGGGCGGAGCCGTTCCCGAGCCTCCGGTCACGGGAGAGCCGCCCGCGCCGGGCGGCCCGCCGGCCGTCCCCGCCGCCTTCCCCGGCGCGTCGAAGTTCGGGCCGGGCGCGGACAACGCGTACGTCGCCCAGCTCGGCCGGATGCTGATCGACCGCGGCGGGCTGCGCTTCTACCCGAAGGGCGCGGGTACGAAGTGGTCCGACGCCGACCGGCAGGCGACCGAGGCCTTCCAGCGAGCCCAGGGCTGGACGGGCGCGGACGCCGACGGCATCCCGGGAGCCACCACCTGGCGGCTGCTCGCCAAGCACCAGGGCAAGGACATCCCGCCGGTCACGAGCGGCGCACCGGGCCCGGCGGGCAAGCCCGCCTACCCCGGGGCATCGGTCTTCCGGCCGGGCACGTCCCACCCGTCCATCACCGCCCTTGGCCGCCAGCTGGTGAAGAAGGGCTTCGGCAAGAACTACACGGCCGGACCGGGCCCCCGCTGGGGCGAGGCCGACCGCCGCAACGTCGAGGCGTTCCAGCGAGCCCAGGGCTGGCGCGGCGCCGAGGCCAACGGCTACCCGGGCCCGGAAACCTGGCGCCGGCTGTTCGCATGACGGAGGCAACGATGTACCCCACGCGCACGACATCGACCACAGGCACCTTCCAGATCCCCCCGCACCCGACCCCCCGGCCGACGCCCCCGGCTCCGACCGAAGCGGAACAGACCGGGACGATGCAGCCCGAGGCCGCACCGACCGGAGCCACGGCGGCCGCAGCCGCGCCGGTCGCCGCCGCGCCGGCGGCTGCCGCCCCCCGGTGGGCCGTTCCGGCAGAAGCCGTTCGGGCCGAAGCCGCGCCGGCCGAGGCCGGGTGGGCAGCTGCCGGATCCGGTGCCGAGCGGGGCTCGCACGCGTCGGCCGCGCCCGACGGGGCCGCGTCAGTGCCGACTGCCGGAAGGTGGGAGGCTGCCGGATCCGGTACCGAGCGGGGCTCGCACGTGGCGGCCGCGCCCGACGGGGCCGCGTCAGTTCCGACTGCCGGAAGGTGGGAGGCTGCCGGATCCGGTACCGAGCGGGGCTCGCACGTGGCGGCCTTGCCCGACCCGGCTGCGCCCGTGCCGGTCGCAGCCGTGCCGGACGCTGCCGAGTGGGCCTCGGCCGAGGCCCACTCCGAGCGGGGCTCGGACATGCCGGCCGAGCACGACCGGGCCGAGTCCGCGCCGGCTGCCGCAAGGTGGGCGGCGGCAGGGGCCGGTACCGGGCGGAGCTCCCACCTGTCGGCCTCGCACGACCGGGCCGCGCCGGTGCCGGCCGCGGCCGGGTGGGTCGCGGCCGACGCCGACGCCGGGCGGGGCGCACACCTGTCGGGCGCGCCCGACTCGGCCGCGTCCACGCAGTCGGCGCCGGCACAGTCCGCGCCCGCACGGTCCGCGCCCGTGCCGGTCCCTTCGGGGCGGGCCGGGGCCTCCGTGGGCACGGCCTCCGACGCCGTGCCGGCCGCGGTTCCCGCGGCGGCCGTGCCCGCCGCGGCGGTGACCGAGTGGGCGGCGCCCACCGGTTGGGCTCTGGCGGGCGAGCAGTCCGGGTCCGCACGCGCCGAAGCAGTCTCCCGGCCGGCTCCGGCCGGGGCCGACCGGGACGCGGACGGGCTCGTCGCCGTGGGTGCGGCGGCGCAGGCCACGGCCGTCGCCCCGCACGGGCCCGCCGGACGGGCGGGGGAGAGCGCGCGCAGCGACGTACCGGCGGCGCGGGCCCAGGTCGAGCCGGGGGTGGACATCCCGCACCCCCAGGACGAGGCGGCCCATGCCGGTGCGGCCACGCTCCGGCTGCGGACCCCCGACACCGAATCCGCCCGACCCCACCCGCAGGACGAGGCCTGGCCCCCGGCCTCCGCGCACGCCCCGCGGCACGCGGGTCCGCCCGCTGCCTGGGACCTGCCCGGACAGAGCGGCGCGTCCGCCGAGCGGGGCGCGCAGCACGCGGTCCCCGGCCCTGCCCCGGAGGCGGAGTCCGTGGATCCGAACCCCGTACGGGACCTGCCCGAGCAGGCGGACGCAGACCCGGCCGACCCGGCCGACCTGGCCGACGGGCGGGAGCTGACGTGGTCCGTGCCCGCTCCGGGCGGCACCGGTGACGGTGACCCCCCAGGCAATGGGACCGCAGGCAATGGGTCCGCAGGCAATGAGACCGCAGGCAATGGGCCCGCCGGTGACGGTGGACCCGGAGGGCGGGAGGTGCCGGACACCGAGGCCGCCACCGGCGACCCCGCCACCGACCCGGAGCCCGCGACCGGCGGCGGGGTCGTTCCCGGGCCCGGGGCGGCCGAGGTCGCCGAGGTCGTCGCGCGGGCCGTGGCGCGGATCGCGGAGGACGATACGCAGGACCTGCTCCTGGTCACCGGGGTGCGCGGGGTCGCGGTGACCGAGGTACCGGTGCACCTGCCGTTCCGCGGCGCCGCCCAACCGCAGCCCCGGCACCCGGAGTCGAAGCCGGAGTCGAGGTCGGAGGCGAATCCGAAGCCCGCCCAGCCGAAGGCCCAGGCCACCCCCGGACGCCGCGTGCCCCGTGGCGACGACCGGCTCCACGAGCACCGCGGCCCGGTGCTGCCCGGCTGGATCGCGGTGGCCGTCGGCGGGATCGCGCTCGCCGGCTGCGCGGCCGTGCTCTGGCGGGCCGGGGCCGTCCCCGACTCCCTCGCGCTGGCGTTCGGCGTGGAGCCCCGCCCCTACCGGGGACTGCAGGCGCGCTTCTGGCCGCCGCTCGCCTTCCTCGGGATCGTGGCGCTCCTCGCCCTCGGCGGGCTGGGCCGCGGCCGGGCCGGCCACGCCTGGGTGCTCACCCTCTTCGGCCGCTACCGCGGCACCGTCCGCCGCTCCGGCCTGACCTGGATCAGCCCCCTGCTGCTGCGCCGCCGGGTCGACGTCCGGCTGCGGCACTGGCGCAGCGACCCGATGCCCGCCGTGGACTCCGGCGGGCTCGCCCTCCAGGTCGTCGTCCAGGTGGTCTGGCAGGTCAAGGACACCGCCCGCGCCACCCTGGCCGTCGCCGACCACGTGGACTACCTCGCCGAGCAGGTCGAATCGGCCATGGCCCGGGTCCTGTCCCAGCTCCCCGCCGACGCCTTCCACGAGGCCGCCCCGACCCTGCGCGACGCCGAGGCCGTCGGTGACGCGCTGACCCGGATGCTGGCGGCCGAAACCGAGGCGGTCGGCGTGGAGGTGTTCTCGGCGCAGCCCACCCGGATCGAGTACGCCCCCGAGGTCGCGGACGCGATGCGGCGGCGCCGGGTCGCGGCGATCGACGCCAAGCACCGGGACACCGTCCTGACCTCGGTGGTCGACGCGGTGGACGACACCGTCCACCGGCTCACCTCGCGCGGGCTTGTCGAGCTCGACGACTACGAGCGCAAGGCCCTCGTGAAGGACCTGACCGTCGCCTTCTACACGGGCCGCGCCGAGTAGCCCTCACAAACAGGAGCAGGCAGGAGCTGGCAGGAGCTGGCAGGAGCAGGCCGTCGCCGGCCGGCAGGAGAACGGGTGGAATCCGGTTGGTCCGGACCACCCGTTCTTCCGTTGGTCTGGACATGGCCAACTCCCGTCAATACTGTGGGACTTGGTCTAGACCTAAAAATCAGAGCTCGTGAACGGGCCGTGCCGCCGAAACCGGCACGGCCCATCCCCACGCGTGCGCACGCTCTCTCCGGACATCCCCCCACGTTCAAGGAGCAACAGCCTCATGCGTTCCTTCCGCATGCCCAGAACCAAGCGGGCCGCCGCCACGGCCACCGCCACCACCGTCGGCCTCGGAGTCGTCGCAGCCCTCGCGCTCGTCACGGCCCCCACGGCCAGCAGCCACGGGTACACCGACACCCCGATCAGCCGCCAGAAGCTCTGTGCCAACAAGACCGTTTCCGACTGCGGCCCCATCCAGTGGGAGCCCCAGAGCGTCGAGGGCCTCAAGGGATTCCCCGCGGCCGGTCCCGCCGACGGCCGCATATGCGCGGGCAACCACACGGAGTTCGCCCAGCTCGACGACCCGCGCGGCGGCGCCTGGCCGGCCACCCCGGTGACCAGCGGTCAGAGCTACAGCTTCCGCTGGCAGTTCACCGCGAACCACTCCACCACCGACTTCCGGTACTACGTCACCAAGAACGGCTGGGACTCCACCAAGCCGCTCACCCGGGCCGCCCTCGACCCGCAGCCCTTCCTCACGGTCGCCTACAACGGCGCCCGCCCCGCCATGACCACCGTCCATCAGGGCGCGATGCCGAGCGGCAAGACCGGCCGGCACCTGATCCTCGCCGTGTGGACCGTCAACGACACCCCGATGGCCTTCTACTCCTGCTCCGACGTCCGGTTCTGACCGGCTCCCGGCCTCCCGGCGTTCATTTCTGACGGAACGTCAGCTATCCTCCGGCGGCATGCGGACGACGACACCCGAAACCGTCGCGGAGCTCATCGCGAGCCAATGGGGCGACCACCGGCCCGGTCTGAAGTACGCCGACGGCGTCCTCAGTCACCACCGGACCGCCCGGGAGGCCGCGGCGCGCGCCGCGCTCCTCGTCGACCTGCTGCCGCCGGGGGCGGAGCCGCACATCGGGGTGCTGCTCGACAACACCCCCGAGTTCCCGCTCTGGCTCGGCGCGGCGGCCCTCGCCGGGGCCGCCGTCGCCGGGATCAACCCCACCCGGCGCGGTCCCGAGCTGGCCCGCGACATCCTGCACACCGACTGCCGGATCCTGGTGACCGAGCGGGCCCACCTACCCCTCCTGCGCGGCCTCGACCTGCCCGGCGTCCGGCTTCTCGTCACGGACACCGACGAGGGCGGTGAATACGAGGCCCTGCTCGCTCCGTACGCGGGCGCGAAGCCCGGCGACGCGACGCTCGGCCCCGGCCCGACCCCGTCCTCCCGGCTGCTCCTCTACTTCACCTCCGGCTCCACCGGCGCCCCCAAGGCCGCGATCTGCACCCAGGGCCGCCTGGCCGGCGCCGGCGCCTCGCTCGCACGTCACTTTTCAGTCACCCCCGACGACGTCCACTACATCTGCATGCCCCTCTTCCACGGCAACGCCGTCATCGCCGACTGGCTGCCCGCCCTCGCGGGCGGGGCCGCCGTGGCGCTGCGCCGCCGCTTCTCGGCCTCCGCGTTCCTGGACGACGTACGGGCCTACGAGGCGACGTACTTCACCTACGTAGGCCGCGCCGTGCAGTACCTCCTCGCCACCCCGCCCCGCCCCGACGACCGCGCGCACACCCTGCGCCTCGGCTTCGGCACCGAGGCGGGCGCGGTCGACGCGGCCCGCTTCGCCGAGCGCTTCGGGGTCCGCCTCGTCGAGGGGTACGGGGCCACCGAGGGTGGCGCCTCCGTCCAGCGCACCCCCGACACCCCGCCGGGCGCCCTGGGCTGCGCCGGCGCCGGCGACGACCTGGCCGTCATCGACCCGGAGACGGGCCGCGAGTGCCCGCCCGCCGTACTGGACCCGCGGGGCAGGCTCCTCAACGGCTCCGAGGCCATCGGCGAGCTGGTCAACAAGGGCCGCAGCCTCTTCGAGGGCTACTGGCGCAACCCCGACGCGGAGGCCGCCCGCACCCGCGACGGCTGGTACTGGACCGGTGACCTCTTCTTCCGCGACCCCGACGGCTTCCTCTACTTCGCCGGCCGCACCGACGACCGGCTGCGCGTCGACAGCGAGAACCTGGCCGCCGCGGTGATCGAGAACATCCTCGCCCGCTGGACCCGGGCGGCCGCCGTGGCCGTGTACGCCGTACCGGACGAGGTGGCGGGCGACCAGGTCATGGCAGCCGTGGCCCTGCGCGAGGGAGCCGTCTTCTCCCCGCAGGGGTTCGCGGCCTTCCTCGCTGCCCAGCCCGACCTCGGCACGAAGATGGCCCCGCGCTACGTGCGCATCGTCGGCGCCATGCCGACCACCGCGACCAACAAGGTCCACCGGGTCTCCCTGCGCGCCGAGGCCTTCCGGACCACCGACCCGGTCTGGTGGCGGCCGCCGGGCGAGGACGCGTACCGGCGCCTGGAAGCGGAGGACCTCACGGGGCTCCTGGCCGCCTACGAGGCCCAGGGGCGGGCCGATCTGCTGAGCCGCTGACGGGGGCGCTGACGGGGCCACGGGCCGTGCGCTGACGGGCTCGCCGGGGGCGGCTCGGGAAGCGGTTTTGAGCACTCCGGAGGAGCAGGTAGTATTTTCTCTGTCAGCAGGCGCCGCTAGCTCAGTTGGTTAGAGCAGCTGACTCTTAATCAGCGGGTCCGGGGTTCGAGTCCCTGGCGGCGCACCTGTCCTTCGGGCGGTTTCCGGTTCACCGGGAACCGCCCGAAGTGTTTTCCGGGCCGGGCCTGGCCTGGCCGGGGTCGACCCGGGGCCGGGCCGCCGGGGCGGGTCGCCCACCCCCTCAGAGGGTGAGCGAGAGCAGCAGTGGCGCGGCCTTGCGGTTCAGCACGTCGGCCGCGGCCCGCAGCCGGTGGGCGTGCTCCACGGGCAGGGACAGGGCGAGGCAGCCCACCGAGGATCCCGCCGTGATCGGGACGGCCGCGCAGACCGTGCCGACGGCGTACTCCTGCAGGTCGAGCGTGGGCACCGTGGCCGGCTGGCTGTCCAGCTTCGAGAAGAGGATCCGCTCGTTCACGATGGTCTTCGACGTCAGCCGGGCGATCTTGTGCCGGGACAGGTGGTCACGACGGCCATCGAGGTCGAGCTGGGTCAGCAGGCACTTGCCGACCGCCATGGCGTGCGCCGCCGAGCGGAAGTCGACCCACTCGTGGACCTTGGGGGTGCGCGGGCTGTCCGCGAACTGCGTGATCCTGACCTCGCCGTCCACGTACCGGCTGATGTAGACCGCGGCGCCGACGGAGTCCCGCAGCCGGTCCAGGGTGTCCTGGAGCTTGTCCTGCAGCGCCTGCTGGCGGTCGACGCCGGAGCCCAGGAGGACGAGGGAGTCCCCGATGGCGTAGGCGCCGTCGGACACCTGCAGTACGTACCCCTCCCGGCGCAGCATGAGGAGCATGGGGGCGAGATGGACCGCGGGCAGGCCGGTCTCACGCGCGATCTGTACATCGGTCACGCCGCCGGTATGGCGGGCGACCGTTTCGAGTACGCGCAGGGCGTACTGCACCGAGTGGAACGGCGCGGTCGGCTCGGGCTTCAGCGCCACGGTTTTCCCCCTAGCAGGTTGTTACCGCTTGCTCTCACACGATAGCCATCAAGAGGGCCGTGTGGAGCGCCTGTTGATGAGATTGATGGCTCAATCGCACCGGTCTGCCTGGATCTACTCCGCTGGCATATGCCTAGGTCATGAGTGGTGTCCAGTGCGCCGGGAATGCCCGGACCGGCCGCGCGGTTCGGGTTCTTCGTACGGACGAGACGAACGGGCGAGCGGAGCGGGAGAGACGATGAGTGACACCGGAGACGCGGGGGACGCTGGACGACGGGGAGACGACCGTCCGGGCTCCGGTTCGAGCGCCGGCGCGGGCAGCGGATCGGCCATCGGGTCGGCCGGCGGATCGGGCGAGGGGCAGATCCGCGGGACGGCCCTCGGCCGCGCCCCGGTGCCGCTCTCGGTGCTCGACCTCGTCACCGTCGGCGCCGGCAGCACCGCCCACGCCTCGCTGCGCACCAGCGTCGACATCGCCCGGCTCGCCGAGTCCCGCGGCTACCACCGCCACTGGGTCGCCGAACACCACTCCATGCCCGGGGTCGCCAGCTCCTCCCCGGCCGTGATTCTGGCCCACCTCGCGGCCCACACCTCCCGGATCCGGCTCGGCTCCGGCGGGGTCATGCTGCCCAACCACGCCCCGCTCGCCATCGCCGAGCAGTTCGGCACCCTGGAGGCCCTGGCCCCGGGCCGGATCGACCTCGGCCTCGGCCGCGCACCCGGCACCGACGGGCACACGGCCGCCGCGCTGCGCGGGCCCGGGCGCCGCGACGAAGCCGTGGACGAGTTCCCCCGGCAGCTCGCGGAGCTGATCCGCTTCCTCGACGACGACTTCCCCGACGGGCACCCGTACGCCCGCGTGCACGCCGTGCCGGGCCCCGTCCAGGGCCCCGCCGGGCGGCCGCCGATATGGCTGCTCGGCTCCTCTGGCTTCAGCGCCCGCCTCGCCGGCGGACTCGGGCTGCCCTTCGCCTACGCGCACCACTTCTCCCCGGCCGGGACCCTGCCCGCCCTCGACCTCTACCGGCAGTCGTTCCGCCCCTCGGCCGTCCTGGACGCCCCGTACGCCGTCATCGGAGTCGCGGCCCTCGCCGCCGACACGGCCGCGGAGGCCCGCGCGCAGGTGCTGACCGGCGCCCTGTCGATGCTCCAGCTGCGCAGCGGGCGCCCCGGGCTGGTCCCGACGCCCGAGCAGGCGGCGGCGTACCCGTACACGCCGCTGGAACGGGAGTTCGTGGACGACCGCCTCGCGAGCGTGGTCCACGGCACCCCGGACGAGGTCACGACGGGCCTGGACGACCTCGCGAAGCTGACGGGCGCGGACGAGCTGATGCTCACCGCCAACGCCCACTCCGGGGAGTCCCGCCTCCGCTCGTACGCCCTCGTCGCGGACGCGTACGGCCTGCCGACCCTGGGCGGCTGAGCCGACCGGTCCCCGGGATCCCCGCTCACGGACCGGGGATCCCGGCCGCGCTAATGCGCAGGACAACTGTTGCCGGCTGCACGACCATGGGCGGAATGACCTCGCAACCGGACCTACTCAGCCTGAGCATCGTGTGCCCACCGCCTGGCGAGGGCGGAATGCAGGTGCGTCCGATCGTCAACGGCCGGGATCTACTGGCCGATGTGTTGCCCGGTGGCGTGGGAGGCTCCCGGTACCTGGGAGTAGGCCCCCGGCGCCTGTTGGACCGGGACGGGCCGTTGAGCGCCACCACGACACCCCACGAGGCGCGTGTGGCGTGGTCGGGGTGTGGCGTGGAGGAGTGCTGCGGTGCCCTGTACGTGACGGTCAGGCGTGACGGGGAGCATGTCTTCTGGGCGGGCTGGCGCGACCTGGCCAATCGGGACTTCGACCTGCCGGTGCTTCGGTTCGCCGCAGGTCAGTACGAGGCCGAACTCCTGCGAGCCGAAGCGGACCGGAGTTGGGTATGGCCGGCAGCAGCAGTTGCGCGACTGCTTGAGAAGGGGCTGAGGGGCCACGAGGACTGGCTCCTGCGGTGGGAGTGCGAGCTGGAAGACGTTTGGGCCTTCCGCGAGCAACCGGACCGAATCCACGTGCTCCTGGGCCATTCCCCTCACCGGGCCGAGACGGATCGGCCCTGGATTCAGTTCGGAATCACCCTCCCGATCTCCGCGGAGGACCCGTCGGACCAAGCCGAGCGGCTTGCAGCGCGGCTGACCGCGGGTGACCCCCGTGCTGTCGCCGAGGTCTGGGGAGGTTCGAGCGACGCCGGGCAGCTGGGCTACCCATGGCCGCCGGTCGACCCCCTGTTCATGTGAACGGGGGGAGACAGCCCCGGGTGCCTCCCTCCCCGGAGGAGTGGTCGTTGCTCGGCCCGAGACGACCGGGGTCGGCCACGGCTCCTCGACAGAGGTGATCCGGCTGCCGATCATCCGGTGATTCTGCCGCCGACGCGGACCCGTCCGGAAGGGTTCACGGGTGTACAGCGAGCCCGGAGGGACCCGCACGGGCGGGCATCCGGAGTTTGGCTGGTTTGTTGCTGAAACCTGTCCGGAGGGTGAATGAAGGCAGCCTTAAGTCGCTCGTCACGACGGGTGGCGGGGGATTTTTGGTGTGGTCCCACGTCGCTGACGTGGGGTTCTGGGCCGTGACTGGTCTAGTCCTTCTTTGGTCCAAACCATTGACTCGGGACCGGAGTGATCGCTATCACTATCCCCACCTGAAGTCTTGCCTTCCCCTCCCACTTCCCCGGAGGCAGTTCATGCACATCCGTAAATCCCTCATCGCGGCCGCCGCTACGGCCGCGCTGGCCGGCGGGACGCTGGCCGCCTTCGCGGGACTCACCTCCGCCTCGGCCGCCGAGGCCGGGACCACCGCTTCGGCCGGCAACGTCAAGATCGCCTACTACGACCAGTGGTCCGTGTACGGGAACGCCTTTTACCCCAAGCACCTCGACACCCGTGGCATAGCGAGCAAGCTGGACGTCATCAACTACTCGTTCGGCAACATCCACCCCACCAACCTCACCTGTTTCGAGGCGAACAAGGCGGCGGGCGACGACAACAACCCCAACGCCGGTGACGGTGCGGGCGACTCGTACGCCGACTACCAGAAGTCCTTCAGCGCGGCCGACAGCGTCAGCGGCGTCGCGGACAAGTGGGACCAGCCGATCGTCGGCGTGTTCAACCAGTTCAAGCAGCTCAAGGCGAAGTACCCGAACCTGAAGATCAACATCTCGCTCGGTGGCTGGACCTACTCGAAGTACTTCAGCGACGCGGCCAAGACCGACGCTTCCCGCAAGAAGCTCGTCTCCTCCTGCATCGACCAGTACATCAAGGGCAACCTGCCCGTCGAGGGCGGCTACGGCGGCGTGGGCAGCGCGGCCGGCATCTTCGACGGCATCGACATCGACTGGGAGTACCCGGGCTCGTCGGGCGGCCACCTCGGCAACCACTACGCCCCCGAGGACAAGCAGAACTTCACGCTCCTGCTCAAGGAGTTCCGCGAGCAGCTCGACGCCCACGGCGCGGCCAACGGCGGCAAGAAGTACCTGCTGACCTCGGCCCTCCCGGCCGGCCAGGACAAGATCAAGTACATCGAGACGGACAAGATCGGCGCGTACCTCGACTACGCGAACATCATGACGTACGACATGCACGGCGCCTGGGACTCGGACGGCCCGACGTACCACCAGTCCCCGCTGCTGCCCTCGTCGGCCGACCCGACCGACCCGATCGCCCCGGGCACCGAGAAGTACAGCATCAAGAACGCCATCGACTCCTGGATCGACGGCAACGCGGCCTACGGCATCACCGGCGGCTTCCCCGCCAACAAGCTGGTCCTGGGCTACGAGTTCTACTACCGCGGCTGGAAGGGCGTGCAGCCCGGCACCACCAACGGTCTCGCCCAGCCCGCCACCCTGGCCTCCGCCGCCCGTCCGACCAGCCAGCAGGCCGGCATCGCGCTCTACAAGGAGCTCGGCGGCATCGTCGACAACCCGGCGACCACCTTCTGGGACGACCAGGCCAAGGCCTCGTACTTCTACAAGGACGGCGAGTTCTTCACCGGCCTGAACCAGAAGTCCATCCAGGCCCGGGTCGACTACGGCAAGCAGCGCGGCCTGGCCGGCGCGATGATGTACTCCCTGCTCGGCCTGGACGCCAACGCGACCCTGCTGAACCAGATCTCGGACTCCCTGGGCGGCACCACGCAGCCTCCGGTCACCACGCCTCCGACCACCGTTCCGCCGACCACGACCCCGCCGACCACGACGCCTCCGACGACGACTCCGCCCACCGGCTGCGGTTCGACCCCGGCGTACGTCGCGGGAACGATCTACACCGGCGGCAACGAGGTCTCGCACAACGGCCGCAAGTACAAGGCCCAGTGGTGGACGCAGAACGAGGTGCCCGGCACCACCGGTGAATGGGGTGTCTGGAAGGACCTCGGCGCCTGCTGATCCCCCCACCCCGCGCCGAGCGACCGGCAGCCCCCGCACTCCCCTCCCAGGGTGCGGGGGCTGCTGTGTGACATGGTTGCGGGATTCCCCGTACCGGACCGTGCGCAGGTCGCTACGCTCGGCGACGAGTTGGATCCGCACGCATCCGCATGGGGGTGACCATCCCATGGTCAACATCCGCGACCTCGACCCCAGCGCCTCGCCGCTGGACTACTACGGCTACGAACTCCGCCGCCTACGGGAGGCCGCGGGCCTGAAGCAGCAGCAGTTGGGCGACATCATCTTCTGCACCGCCTCCCTGATCGGACAGGTGGAGACGACCAAGAAGGTGCCGACCCGGGACTTCTCGGAACGGCTCGACGCTGCGCTGGGTACGGACGGGCACTTCTCCCGTCTCGTGGGGCTTGTCCTGCGGAGCCAGTTGCCGAGCTGGTTCCAGGCTTACGCCGAGATGGAGGTGCGGGCGACGCACATCTCCTCGTTCCAGCCGCAGTTGGTCTACGGGCTCTTGCAGACCGAGGCGTATGCGCGGGCTGTCCTCCAGGCGGGGTGGGGCGAGAAACTCGATGAGGCGGTGGCCGCGAGGATGGAGCGTCAGCGCATCCTGCAAAGGGAGCGCCCGCCCCTTGTCTGGGTAGTTCTGGATGAGGCCGTGCTGCACCGTCCGTTCGGCGGCCGCGAAATAATGCGTGAGCAGCTGGACCGACTGCTGGAGTTCCAGTTTCGGCGTGAGGTGGGGATCCAGATTCTCCCGTTCAGCGCAGGACAACACCCGGCCACCGTAGGTGCGTTCAATGTCCTTCGGTTCGATGGAGACCCGGATATCGTCTACGCCGAGAGTTATGGGTCGGCCCACGTGACAGCCAATCCCGAAACCGTCGGCGACTGTGCTCATCGCTACGATCATCTGCAGGCCGCGGCGCTCTCTGTGGAGGATTCGGCGGCGTTGATTGCTCGCGTACGGGAGGAACGTTATGGGGACCACGCAAGACCTGACGGGCGCGCAGTGGCGTAAGTCCACCTACAGCGGTGGGACCGGCGGCGACTGCGTCGAGTGCGCCCCCCTCGGCACGGCAGCCTGGCGCAAGGCCTCGTACAGCGGCTCCAGTGGCGGCGAGTGCGTCGAGGTCGCCGCCCAGCCCTGCCGCGTAGCAGTCCGGGACTCCAAGCGCCCCGACGGCCCCGCTTTCACGGTTGCCTCCGAGGCGTTCGGAGCCTTCGTCCGGAGTCTGTGACTCAGACCTCGGGGTGCGGGGCGGGCCCCTCCGGCTGCCCGGGGTCCGTACCTGCTCCCACGGCGGCAGCCGCTTGCCGGCTGATGATGGCTGCGATCGCCTCCGGCGCCACCGCGCGGGAGTACAGCCAGCCCTGGCCGGTGTCGCAGCCGACGCGCTTCAGGCGGGCCGCCTGGCCGGCGGTCTCCACGCATTCGGCGGTCACCGTCAGGCCGAGCCGGTGCGCGAGCTGCACCAGGGCTTCGACGATGGTCTCGTCGGCCGGGTTCGGGTGGGAGCCCTCCTCGTAGCGGAAGCCGCGGACGAAGGAGCCGTCCAGCTTGAGGACGGAGACGGGCAGGCGGCTGAGGTAGGCGAGGTTCGAGTAGCCGGTGCCGAAATCGTCGATGGCGATCCGCACCCCCATGTCGCTCAGTGCCTGGAGGGCCTGGAGCGGGCGGCCCGCCGAGCCCATGACGGCCGACTCCGTCAGTTCGAGCTGGAGGAGCTGGGGGGCCAGGCCTGTCTCCGCGAGGATCTCGGCGACGTCGCCGACGAGGTCGGAGTCCCAGACCTGGCGGACGGCCACGTTGACGGAGACGAAGACGGGGGAGTCGCTGGGCTGCTCGATCTGCCAGCGCCGGGCTTGGCGGCAGGCGGTCTGGAGGACCCAGCGGCCCAACTGGACGATGGATCCGTCCTCTTCGGCAATTCCGATGAACCGATTCGGCGTCAGCGTGCCGAACTGCGGGTGGTTCCAGCGCACCAGGGCCTCCACCCCGCGCACCGCCCCGCTCTCCAGGTCCACGAGCGGCTGGTACTCCACGTTGAACTCGCCGCGTTCCACGGCCGGCCGCAGCGTCGAGGACAGGGCCTGGCGGGTCATCCGGTGCGCGTTGCGCTCCGGGTCGAAGAGGGTCCAGCGGGCCTTGCCGTCCGCCTTGGCCCAGTAGAGGGTCGTGTCCGCGGCCTGCATCAGGCCGGTCGCCGAGGTCCCGGCGGACGCCCGCTCCACCACGCCGATCGACGCGGAGACCGACAGCCGCTGACCGGCCAGGTCGAAGGGCTCCTGTACGGCTGCCAGGACGCTCCGCGCCAGGTCCGCGAGCTGCTCGGTGCCGGTGGACTCCTCCACCAGCAGGGCGAACTCGTCGCCGCCGAGCCGGGCCACCAGGTGGCCGCCGGTGCGCCCGTAACCGGACTGGTCGGCGCACTGGGTGAGCCGCCCGGCGACGGCGGTCAGCAGCCGGTCGCCGACGCGGTGGCCGAGGGTGTCGTTGACGGCCTTGAATCCGTCGAGGTCCAAGTAGCAGAGCCCGATGCGGCCCGTACCGCTCTGCCCGTACGAGGAGGCCTCCAGGGCGGCGGAGAGCCGCTCGAAGAACAGCGCCCGGTTGGGCAGCCGGGTCACCGGATCGTGCATCTGGAGGTGGCGCAGCCGGGCCTGGAGGTCGCGCCGGTCGCTGATGTCGGCGACGGAGAGCAGGACGTCACCGGTGCCCGGTACGGGGCCGAGGGTGATCTCGGTCCACAGCGAGTGGCCGTCGGGGTGCTTGAGCCGGCGGGTGCAGCGGAGCCGGGCCTGCCGGCCGCGCAGCACCTCCTGGTAGGCGTGCCAGGTGCGGGCCTCGGAGGCCAGGTCCACCAGGTCGGCGGCGGACTGGCCGGTGAGGACGTGGGGCTCGGCGCCGAGGAGTGCGGCGAGGGCCTGGTTGGCGGCGGAGATGTGACCGGTGCGGTCGACGACGGCCATGGGGAGGTGGGCCGCGTTGAAGGCGGCCCGGTAGTCGGCCCGGTAGTCGGCCTGGTGGCCGGCCTCGTATTCGGCTTGGTGGTCGGCGCGGTCCGGGGTTGCCGTCGTCGCCGGCGTTGCCGGGTGACGCTGCGTCATGGCCGGTCGGATGCTGTCGGCCGCCGAACCGGTTCCGTCTGGGGTTCCGCTCACCGTTGGCTCCCGCAGTGCGTGTGAGTGTCCGTGCAGGAAAGTGTGCCGATCATAGAGGCTCCCGGACGGCCCTATCCAGCGGCGACGCCGTGCGGGGCGCGGGAGTTCAGCGTGATGACGGTTCGTCGACGTGACGGCGAATGATCGTTTCCGCACGGCTGTGAGCATCCGGCGCCCACCGCTGACCCGACCTGATCGGTCGTGACTTTCCGTAGGCGAATGTGCGAAACCCGGCGTCACCGGCTTGCCCTAGTGCTCACTCGTGTGGGGCAGCGGAACAGGGCATTAGTAAGACAATCGCCCCAAGGTGGATGAAGAGGTACTAATCCACCACCGGAGGTCGATGTGCCGCGACAGCAGACACCCGGGGGAGTGGACCGCTCCCGCATGCGAACCACGGCGGCGGCGCTCACTTCCCTGACGGCGCTCGCCGCCATGTCGCTCGTCGCGGGACCCGCGGTCGCCGCCCCCGGAGCCGGACCCTGCGCGCTGACCCGTACCGCGGCCCACCACTCCCTGGGCCTCGACAGCTGGAACGGCGCCTACCCGAAGCCCGAGCGCACCCTCAACGCGGTCATGGTCTTCCTCTCCTTCCCCGACCACCGGCCCGCCCTGACCACCGAGGAACTCACCGCCGACTACTTCCCGGCGACCAGCGAGTTCTTCGAGCGGGCCTCCTACGGCCGCTTCCGCCTGGTCCCGCACCCGCAGAAGCAGTGGATCCAGATGCCGAAGCCGTCCGCCGCCTACGGCATACAGCGCGACTGGGCCCCGGCGGACCGGGCCGCCTACCTGCGCGACGCGGTGGCCGGGGCCGACCCGGTGGTGGACTTCGGCCGGTACGACGTCGTCTACTTCGTCGCCGACCCGGAGGCGCCCGGCGTCGACTCCGATGCCACCAAGGTCGTCAACTTCGAGCAGCCGATCCGGGCGGACGGCACCGACCTGCGCCGCATCGTCACGGTCTTCGAGAAGCACCCGCCGGACCGCAACGTGCTGGCCCACGAGACCGGACACGTCTTCGACCTGCCGGACCTCTACCACCGCCCCTCGGACGGCAAGGGCGACTGGGACACCTACGTCGGGGACTGGGACGTCATGGGCAGCCAGTTCGGCATGGCTCCGGACCTCTTCGCCTGGCAGAAGTGGAAGCTCGGCTGGCTGGACGCCTCCCAGGTGGACTGCGTGGGAGCCGGCTCCTCCCTGCACACCCTCCAGCCGCTGTCCGAGGCCCCGCGCCCGGGCGGTACGGGCGGCACCCGGCTCGCGGTGGTCCGTACGGGCGCCGGCAGCGCGATCGCCGTCGAGGCGCGGGGCTCCGCCGGCAACGACGGGGACACCTGCACCGAGGGGGTGCTCATCTACCGGGTCCGCAACGAGGCGGCCTCCGGGGGCGGGCCGATCGAGGTCGTGGACGCGCACCCCGGCACCGAGGCCTGCTGGGACCGCTCGGTGTACCCACCGCTGGCGGACGCCCCGCTGGAGCTGGGGGAGACCTTCACCGTCCCGGGCGAGGGGATCACCGTGGAGGTGGCGGACCGCACACAGTCGGGCGCGTACACGGTGAAGATCACGCGGGAGTAGCGCCGGGAACCGTAGGCGGGGCGCGGGACCCCCGACACGAAAAAGACCCCCACTCGCGTGGGGGTCTTTCTCCGTCTGTGCGCCGCCAGGGACTCGAACCCCGGACCCGCTGATTAAGAGTCAGCTGCTCTAACCAACTGAGCTAGCGGCGCTTGGTGACGAGGAAGACATTAGCACCCCGGGCGGCGATCGGAAAAATCGATATCCGCAGCTCGGGTGGCACGGACGAACGCCCACAGCAGCGCCTCCGGCCCGGGCAGCCACGGCAGCCGGGCGTCGGGGGCCACGAGCCAGCGCGAGGGCCCCGCCTCGCCGGCCAGCGGGGGCACGGTGACGGCGTCGCCGCGGCCGTGGCAGAGCGGGGCGGGCACGGGAGTGCTCCACTCCTCCCAGGCCAGCAGGGCCGGGAGCCGGTGGGCGGTGCCGGGGGCGGCGAAGAGCAGGGTCCGCCCGCGGTGCACGGCGGCCGGTCCGGAGCCGGGGCCCTCGGCCCAGAGCAGGTCGAGCATCCGGCGCCCGAGGACGAGGGGGACGTTGACGACGTCGAAGGCGGTCCCGCAGGGCAGCACGGCAGGCGCGGTGGGCCGGGCCTGCCAGGCGGCCAGCGTGCCTCCGGGCTGGGCGGAGGCCGAGGCCAGCCAGGCTGCGCCGGCCGGGGTGACGTGGGTCGCGGAGGCGGTCGTCGTCCGCAGGTCGAGCGCGGGGCAGCCGGTCAGGGTCGTCATGCGTTCAGGTCTACCCGGGGTAGCGAACCGATCTCCGGGAGTTACGAGAAACCGGGACAGGCCGGGTGGGACTGGGGTATGTTGCGCCCCGCATATGCCAGGGGTCGAGGCCGGGCGTCGTGACCGGGCGCGCCCTCAGGCTCCCTCGGGACCGGTTCCGCGCAGCAGGGACTCGCCGAACTCGATCATCTTGTGGGCGTAGTCCTCGGTCCACTCCGCCTGCTCCGCGATCGTCGCCGCCGACAGCCGGTCGAACCGCCGGGGATCCGCGAGCTGCGCCGCCGCCACCGCCTGGAACTCCACCGCCCGCTCCTGGGCGGCACGGAAGGCCAGGGTCAGCTCCGTCGCCCGGGCCAGCAGTTCCCGCGGGTCGTCGATCGATTCGAGGTCGAAGAAGTGCTCCGGGTCCGTGACGGTCTCCGACGGCTCGAAGAGCAACTGCGCGGGCCGCAGCCTCCGCTCGGTCCGCTCGGGCTCTGCCATGCGTGTCCTCCTGCTGGACGTGGACGTGGACGTGGGCGTGAAGGGAAAGCTCCCGGTCGAAAAGCTTCCGGGCCACCGTCCATTGTCCAGCTTCGCGCAAGGGCGCCCGAGGGCCCCGGCGCATGGGCTAGAACGTGCGTATGACCGATGGTGTGCACGAGACGCTGGACAAGCTCTGCGACGAGGGCATCGAGCAGGTGATCGGCTGGCGCCGTCACCTCCACCGAAATCCGGAGCTGCCGAACCGCGAGGCCGCCACCGCGCGGCTCGTGGCGGGGGAGCTCACCGGGTTCGGACTGGACGAGGTGCGGACAGGCATCGCCGGGCACGGGGTGGTCGGGGTGCTGCGCGGCGGCCGGCCCGGAGACCGGGTGGCGGCGCTGCGGGCCGACATGGACGCGCTGCCCGTCCCCGACCGCTGCGGCGCGGACTTCGCCGCCACCGGCGGGGCCTCGCACGCCTGCGGCCACGACTGCCACACCGCGATGCTCCTCGGAGCCGCGCGCGCACTGGCCGACGTACGGGTGAGGGAGCAACTGCCCGGAACCGTGCTGTTCGTGTTCCAGCCCGCCGAGGAGGGCCCGCCGGTCGGCGAGGAGGGCGGGGCGCGCCTGATGGTGGCCGAGGGCGCCTTCGCGGATCCCGTCCCCACGATGGCCTTCGGCATGCACGTCACCCCGCACCCCAAGGGCTGGGTGGGCTACAAGTCCGGCCCGATGTACGGGGCCTCCTGCCTGGTCCGGATCACCGTCACCGGCCGGCAGTCCCACGCGTCCTCGCCCTGGTACGGAGTCGACCCGATGCCCGCCGTCGGGGCCCTGCTGACCGGGATCGGCCAGCTCTACCGGCAGGTGTCGGCGTTCTCCCCGGTCACCGTCTCCATCGGCCACATCGAGGACGTCGGCCGGTACAACGTCATCGGTGAAACGGTCACCCTGTGGGGCACGATCCGCTGCGCCGAGGAGCGGGACATGGCCGAGGTCAAGCGCCGCCTGACGGTGCTGGCCGAGCACACGGCCGAGGCGTACGGGGCCTCGGCGGCCGTCGAGCTGCTCCAGGACGTGCCCGCCGTGCGCAACGAAGCGGACTGGGTCGAGGCCGCGCTGCCCACCCTGCGCCGGGTCGCGGGCACGGAGCGGGTGGTGGAGGTCGGCGGCACGCTCGGCTACGACGACGTCTCCGAACTCATCACCCGCTTCGGCGGGCTGTACGTGATGCTCGGGGTCCAGGACACCGCACTGGACCCGGCGAGCGGCGAACCCGTGGCCGTGCCCGGGGGCCGGGGCCTGGTGGGCAACCACCACCCCGCCTTCTACGCCGACGACGACACCCTGATCACGGGCGTACGGCTGCACGCGCACGCCGCGTACGACCACCTGACGGGGGCCCTCGTCACGCGCTGACCGGCGTCCTCGTGAGGGCGGCGAGCTCGTCCAGTACGGCCGCGAGCTCGCCCGCGAGGCCCTCCGGGGCCCGGAACCCGTCGGCCGTGACCAGCCCGGTGATGCCCGGGACGGCCACCGAGGCCCCGGTCGGCACCATGCCGACGGCTTCCAGCACCGGCCGCAGCATCTGCCCGGCCGGGGCGCCGCCGGAGCCGCCGGCGCTGTAGGAGAGCAGCCCGGCCGGCTTGCCCTGCCATTCGCGGTGGAGGAAGTCGATGGCGTTCTTGAACGGGGCGGAGAAGCCGCGGTTGTACATCGGCAGGACGAAGAGGAAGGCGTCGGCGGAGTCGACCAGCGCGCTCCATGCGCGGGTGTGGGGGTGGGCGTAGATCCCGGTGGAGGCGCATTCGGGCTCGTCCAGGAAGGGCAGGGCGATCTCGGCGAGGTCGACGGGGGTGACCTCGAAGCGTCCGTGCCCGCGCGCCCGGTCGGCGGCCCAGCGGGCCAGGGGGCGGGCGGCGGAGGTGGGGCGGACGGAGGCGGAGACGACGTGCAGGCGGATCGGGCGGGCGTTCACGGTGGGCTCCTCGCGGCCGGGGCGGTTTTGTTGACGTGTCACCTATGAGAGCCTGAGGGTGGGTGACGTGTCAACTAGGTAGATGACATGTCACGTACCGGTCTAGACTTCGACCATGACCGACAACGGGAGTGGAAGCGAGGGCGACGCCGGCCCTCGCTGGCTCAGCGAGTCCGAACAGCAGGCCTGGTACGCCTGGCGGCGGATGTTCCCGCTGGTCAACGCCGATATCGCGCGCGATCTGACCCAGGACAGCGGGCTCTCCGAAGCCGACTACGACGTCCTGTCCGTGCTCGGCTCCACCGACGGCCACCGCATGCGCATCAGCGCCCTCGCCGTCCTCATGCAGTGGTCCCGCAGCCGGCTCTCCCACCAGCTCACCCGGATGGAGCAGCGGGGCATCGTCCGCCGCGAAGAGGTGGCCGACGACGGGCGCGGCGCCGAAGTGGTGCTCACCGAGCAGGGGATCACCACGATCATGACGGCCGCCCCGCTCCACGTGGAATCGGTACGCCGCCACCTGATCGACATCCTGACCCCGGAGCAGCTGCGCACCTTCGCCGAGGTGGGCGAACTGCTGCGCACCCGCCTCGGCGTGGAGCGCAAGACCCGCTGAACCGCCGGGCTACGGCCGGCAGGAGACCCGATGGCCGGGCTACGGCCGGCAGGAGACCCGATGGCAGGGCCAAGGCCGGCAGGAGACCCGATGGCCGGCTACGGCCTCCAGACCACCCGGTGCTCCGCCAGGTGGGCCAGTACCGAGTGGTTGGCCTCCCAGCCGTCCGGGAACTTCATGGTCACGCCCAACTGCACCGGCTCCGAGGACGGGTGGGCGTCCAGCAGGTCCGCTATCCCCGCCCGGGCCACCACCACGCAGGCGTGCCGGTGCCGTGAGGCCAGGACGCACAGCCGGCCCGTCTCCAGGTGGAAGGCGGTCGCGTCCGGGCGGCCCGACAGGGGGTGCAGGACCACCGTGAGGTCGTACTCGCGGCCCTGCAGCCGGTTGGCCGTGTCCACGGTGACCCCCGTGACCCCGAGCGCGGACAGCGCCGCCCGGACCGCCGCCGCCTGGTCCCGGTGCGCGGTGCCCACCGCGATCCGGTCCGCCGTCAGCGGGGACGGGCCGCCCGCCTGCTCGTCCGCCGTCACCGCACCCCGGTCCAGCGCCCGGCGCACCACCAGGGCCACCGCGCGCACCGCCTCCGGGTCGGTGCGCGGGGTGTGCCGGGCCGGCAGTTCCAGCAGCCCCCACCCCGACTCGGCGGCCTCGTCCAGGACCCGGTCGGGGCCTGAGCCGTCGCCCGCGACCCCGTAGGACATCCGCCGCTCGCCCGGGCCCGTACCGCTGCGGAACTGCGTGTACGGGTAGAACGCGCGGGAGACCAGCGGCGCGGCCGAAGCCGGCAGCCGCCAGGACACCGGCAGCCGGTGCTGCGGCAGGTCCGGGTTGTGCGCGAGCAGGGTGGACACCGCGGAGGCGGAGGGGTCGTAGGACAGGCCCGCCCACTGCTCGGCGCCGACCACGCTGAAGGGGTCGAGCTGCCCCGGGTCGCCCACGAACAGCGCCCGGTCGAACAGCCCGGCCACGGCCAGCAGCGCGTCCGAGCGCATCTGGTACGCCTCGTCCACGATGGCGTGCTCCCAGGGCTCCACGTCCTTGACCCACGCCCACTTGGCCGCCGTCGAGATGGTGATGGGCAGCCCCGCGAGGTCCCCCGGCTTCGCCGAGAGGACCACCGAGTCCAGCTCGCGCAGGGCCGGATCGTAGGCGTCGCCCTCGCTGCTGTGCAGCCGGCCCACCTTCAGCTCGGGATCCTTCGCGTGCAGCCGCAGCACCAGGTCGTCGACCTGGGCGTTGGTCTGCGCGACCACCATCAGCCGGCGCCCGGCTGCCGCCAGGTCCCGGGCCGCCCGCACCACCAGCGTGGACTTCCCGGCCCCGGGCGGGGAATCGACGACCACGCCCCGGGCCCCGCCGTGCAGGGTGTCGCGCAGGATGGCGTCGGTGGCCCGGCCGGCGGCCGCGCCCGGATCGAAAGCGGTGCTCGCGGTGCTCACAGGAGGTCCTCGCCGGTCACGGGGTCGGGCAGCGGCAGCGCGGGGGCGCCACCGGTCAGGTGCGGGGGCGGCCCGCCGTGGGTCCACGGGGTCTGTTCGGCGTCCGGCAGCTTCGGGCCGCCGCGCGCATCGTGCTCGAACAGCGTCCAGCACACCCGGTCGCCCTTCTCCGGCACCGAGCCCGGCTCCGGGTCCTTGCCGCGGCCCATCTTGTCGAGGACGCGCAGCACGAGCCGGCCGTCCTCCTCCCGGCGCACGAACTGCGCGCTCTGCGGACGTCCGTCGAGGGAGCGGTACATCTTCGGGCCGCCGCCCCCGCCGTCCTCCGTGAGCTGCGGCCGGTCCTCCGTGGCCACCCACACCAGCGGGCGCGGGCTCGGCCGCTTCGACTCCGTCCACTCCATGACCACTTCGGTGACCTCCCCGGCGAAGGCCTCGCCCGCGAGCCGCCGCCCCGCCATCACCAGCAGGTCGTCCAGCGCCTCCTGGGCTTCGAGCCGCACCTGCTCGGTCTCCCGCGCCGCGAGCTTGCGCGCGGCCGTCACCGCGTCGTCGCGGCGCGGCTGCGGGCCCTCGCCCGCCCGGACCCGGTCCCGGTGGCCGGTGTACGACCAGCGGTCACCGGTCCAGCGGTCCTCCGTGCGCTGACCGGGGGGCAGCTCGCGCAGCAGGGCGATCGAATCCCAGACCGCCCGCCAGGTGCCCTCCATCTGCTCCACGACCAGCCGCCGGACCGCCTGCTCGGCGGCCGCGCGCCGTCCGTCGCCGTTCCCGCTCGCATCCGCGGCCACCCGCGCCGCGTCGAACTTCGCGATCGCCGGGGCCAGCAGCTTGTTGTCGAAGGCCGGATCGGTGGCAGGACCGGCCGGCGGGACGAGCAGTACGCCCTGCGGGTCGCGCTCGAGCTCGGCGCGCAGCGCCCGCTCGGCACCGGATTCCCCCTCCGGCGGGTCGATCCATGCCAGCAGGGCGCCCAGGTGCTGGTCCTCCAGATTGCTCTGCCCGGTCGCCCAGTGGCGCGACAGCAGGTCCGTCGCGGACAGCAGCATCGAGGAACCGGGCACCCGCGAGCGCTCGGCGAGATGCGTGAACCAGCGCCCCAGCAGCGGCACCTGCGCGGGTGCCGGGTACGGGTGCTCGGGATCCTCCTCGGCGGTCCGCCGGAACCGCATGGACCGCCCCAGCAGCCGGACGTACTCGATGCCCGCGCGGCTCGGCACGATCAACTGCGGCGCGTCCAGGCAGAGCTCGGCCTCGACCTTGACCCGCTTGCCCGTCTCCGGGTCGGTCTCGGTGCGCTCCACCGGCTCGACGGCGTCCGCGTAGCCCTCGATGTACGGGACCACGTGCCCGGCCAGCTCCGCCAGGAACTCCCACCGCAGGTCCCGGTCGCGCGGCTGCGGTATGGCCAGGACGTGCGGCCGGTCCGGATCGGTGCCGACCATCGCGCCGAGCGGAGCCCCGGCCTCGCCCGCCGTGGTCAGCGGTACGAAGACCAGCGGGCGCTCGCTCAGATGCCGGTGCCGTACGGTCGCCAGCGGCTGGGCACGCCCGGCGCGAACGGCCTCCAGCCGGGCCAGGGTGTTCAGCAGGGACATTCGACGGCCTCCGTGCGGATGCGGGCGGGGGCCTGCTCCAGCGCCTCGGCGCGCAGCCGGGCGGCGTACCGCAGCGCGGCCGCGGTGGGGTCCTCGGAGGCCGTGTCATCGGGAGACGTGCCACCCGAGGCCGCCGCGAGGGCGGCCTCGACCGTGGTCAGCCCGCCCAGCTCGCCCCGTACCGAGCGGCCGAGCGCGGTCACCTCGTCGGCCCCGCGCGCCCGGTCCCGGCAGTGGAAGGCCAGCTCGCAGGCGGCCAGGCACTCGGGGGCGTAGGCGGCGGACACGGCCGACACGGCCGCGGTCAGCTCCTCGGCGGAGCACGCGGGATCGAAGGTGAGGCCCGCGGGTAGCTTCCCGGCGAGTTCCTCGACCCGGGTGAGCCGCTCCAGCTGGCGCCGGGTCACGGAGCGCTCGCGGCGGATGTCGACGGGGGCGGCGGTGGGCAGGTTGGAGAAGTCCTTGGGGCAGACGAGCAGCACGGTGTGCCCGACCTCGGCGCCGGCCACCTTCGCGGCGGTCGCCTCCAGGGCCAGGACGTACACGGCGGCCTGGCGGGCGGCGGCGCCCACCTTCGCGGCGTCGGCGGACCCGTCGATCATCGGGAACGACTTGATCTCCACCACGGTCCAGCGCCCGTCGGGGTGCACGACGACGGCGTCCGGCTCCAGGTAGGCGGGGGAGCCGGCCACCTCCAGCGCGAGCATGGGGTGGTCCAGCAGGGTCCAGGCCCCGGCGGCGGTCGCCTCGCGCAGCGCCAGCGCGGTGCGGGCGGCCCGGCCCTGGGGGCCGGCGGCGGTGAGGTCGGGGGTGAGGGCGTCCGGTCCGGGCGGGCCGGCCGCGCCGCCGGGCCCCGCGTCATCGAACCCTGCGCCGAGGTGCTCGTACACCAGCCGCAGGAGTTCGGCTCCGCCGTCGCCCTTGACCTTGGCCTCGAAGGAGTTGCCGCGCACGATGGCGAACTGCGACTGGCCGAAGGCCGCGGGGGAGCCGAGGGCCGCCGCGAGCACGGTCTTGTCCACGCCGGCGCCGTCGAGCAGGGCGCGTCTGCCGCAGCCGGGGTTGGCGGCGAGGGCCGCCAACGCCCGGGCGTCGAGGGGGCGGGGTGCGACGTCGGGGCCGCGCAGATCAGCGAGCCGCTGCCGCAGAGTCTTCGGGGGCGTCGTCTGCTGCGTGGCCTGCCATGCCGCCGGCTGCGCCGTCGGCCCGGGGGACCGCGGCGGGGTCTGCGGCGGCTGACCGCTGGACGGGTAGGAGCTCACCCGCGGAAGTGTCCCATCCGCCACTGACAATCGTGGACTTACCGTGGAAACCGGCTGTTCGGGTGGTGTGCGGGGCGGGCTCGGCGGACGCGGCCGATCCCGCGGACGCACGGAATCCGGTGATCCCGGCGACCCCGACGATCCCGTCGGGCAGGGCGCGGGCCGCGAGGTAGCCGGCCCCCATCACGGCGGCCCCGGCGACGGCGTCGAGGAAGTAGTGGTTGGCCGTGCCCAGGACCACCACGGTGGTGACGACGGGGTACGCGGCCCCGAGCGCCCGCACCAGCGGCCGGCGCGCACAGCACCACAGCACGACCCCGCACCACAGGGCCCAGCCCACGTGCAGGCTGGGCATGGCCGCGAACTGGTTGGTGAAGGAGCCGAGCCCGCGCGGCGCGCTGGCCTCCCCGCCCCACCAGCCGTAGTCGCTGTAGTGGGCCATCGTGTCGGTGAACCCGTACGAGGCGGCGAGCAGCCGGGGCGGGCAGGTGGGCACCAGGGCGAAGCCGACGAGTCCGAGGAGGGTGGAGAGCATCAGCCAGGTGCGGGCGAATCGATACTGCTGGGGGCGCCGCCGGTAGAGCCAGACCAGCACCGCCGGGGTGACGAGGTAGTGCAGGGAGGCGTAGAGGAAGTCGGCGGGTATGCCGAGGACCGCCTGCCCGGTGAAGAGCCGGTTGAGCGGCCGCTCCAGGTCGAGGGCCAGGAGCTCCTCCAACCGCAGGATCGCGAGCCCGTGTTCCACTGCCAGTCCGACGTCGCCCCGGGCGAGGAGTCTGCCACCCGAGTACGCCGCGTAGACGAGTCCCAGGAGCAGCAGTTCGGCCCACCAGCGCGGAGGCTGCCGCCTATTAGTCATACGGCGTATGACGTGCGTGAAGACGCAAGGGTTGCGCGGCGTTCACCTGATGGATGATGGAGCGGCGACGGAACCACCGCAAAGCAGTGCGAATGGTCGGACCGTCGGTGCTTTGTCCGTCCTGCCCGTCCTGCCCGTCCTGCCCGTCCTGCCCGTCCTGCCCGTCCTGTCGGTCTTGCCCGTCCCGCTCCTCTCGCCCCTCTCGCCCCACTAGCCCCCTCGACCAGGAGAACTCACATGGCCCCCCGCATCCTCTTGGCCCGCCACGGCCAGACGGCGTGGTCCCAGCTCGGCAAGCACACCGGACGCACGGACGTGCCCCTGCTGGAGGAGGGGAAGCGCGGCGCGAAGCTGCTCGGCGAGCGCCTCGCCCGCGACCCCTGGGCGAGCCTGCGCGGGCTGGAAGTGCGCACCAGCCCCCTCGTACGGGCGAGCGAGAGCTGCGACCTGGCCGGCTTCGGCATCCAGGCGGAGCCGTGGGACGCGCTGATGGAGTGGGACTACGGCGACTACGAGGGCATGACCCCGGCCGAGATCCAGGCGATCCGGCCCGGCTGGCTGATCTGGCGCGACGGGGTCCCGGGCGGCGAGTCCGTCGCGGACGTCTCGGCCCGCGCCGACGAGGTCGTCACCTGGGCCCGCTCGGCCGAACGCGACGTCCTCGTCTTCGCACACGGCCACATCCTGCGCACCCTGGCCGCGCGCTGGCTCGGCTTCGACGCCTCGTTCGGCGCCCGCATCCGCCTGGAGCCCACCTCGCTGTCGGTCCTGGGATGGGCCTACGGGGCACCCGCGCTGGAGCGCTGGAACGACACGGGACACCTGGACTCGTAGGAGGCGCCACTCGAAACCCCGCCTCGCCGGCGTTTGAGGCGCGGGGGTCCGGGGGCCGGCCCCGGAAACGGCGCCGCACGCGGCAACGGGTCCGGGGCGGAGCCTCGGGGAACGGGCGAAGGGCGGGTAGGGGACTCCGCGCAGCAGCACGCCCGGCCCCGCCGGGCCCTGCGTACGGGCCGGCGGCGGCCCGTGTCCAGCGCCCCGCCGGTGCGTTCGAGGCGGCGGGGGTCCTGGGGCGGCGCCCAGGGGCTCGTGCGCAGCGTGCCGCCCTCCCCGGCCCCCCGGAGGGTCAGGCCGACGTGTGCCGGGCGAGGAACGAGCCCACGCGCGGCGAGCGCTGGTGCGGGACCAGCGTGCGGGCCGTGGCCGCCAGCATGGACTGGATCCGGGTCGACTGGACCTCCTCGAGCAGCTCCAGCACCCGGCCGCCCGCCCAGGCGGCCTCGTCGGGGGCGCCCGCGTGGGCCAGGTTGTCGGCGAGCTCGGCGGTGTAGAGGGCGACGTTGCGGGCGAAGTGCGGATCCTGAAGGTCCGCCGCCCGGCGGGCGTGCCGGGCCGCCCGCGCGTGCTCGCCGAGCGCGGCCCAGCAACGGGACTCCAGGGACTCCAGCTCGGCCTCGCCGAAGAAGGACATCCACTCGGGGTCCGCCCCCGCCTCGCCGCGCGAGAAGTCAGTGTGCGCCCGGGTCAGCGCCTCCTCGCAGGCCTTGCGGTCGGACAGCCCCGCCCAGCCGCCGGCCTCCCGCAGGGCGAGCAGCGACAGGAGCCGCGGGGAACCGAGCGAACGGGCGGCCCGGCGGCCCGCCTGGGCGGCCCGTACCGATTCGCGGGGCCGCCCGCAGTCCCGGGCGAGGAACGCCATGTTGCTGAAGGCGTGCGCCTCCAGGCCGGCGTCCCCGGAGACCCGGGCCGTGGCCAGCGCCTCCGCGTAGTGCGAGCGGGCGTCGTCGAACCGGCCCGAGTCGTGCGCGAGCCAGCCCACCGAGATGGCCAGCTCGCCCGCGCCCGCGTGCAGCCGGTCCTCGGTGGACTGCCGGGTCGCCCCCGCGTCGAGCAACGCGTAGGCCATGCGCAGGGGTTCGGCGGCCCGCCGGTACAGGGCGTCGGCTCCGTGCCGGTCGTCCAGCAGCCGGATCTGGCGTACGGCGTCCTCGACGGCGGCCGCCTCGGACTCGCCGGCGCGGGAGGGGAGCCGGCGGGTGTCGCCGAGCAGGGTGAGGCTGAGGGTCGCGGCCGCCACGGTCGCGGAGCCCCCCGCCATGAACGCGCGACGCAGCACGTCGCTCTCCTTGGAACGCGAAGGGGCGGGGATGACAGTGGGGTGGGGGTGCTTGGCGAAGGCGGAGAAGGGCGCCGCCTGTTCGCGCTGCGCCAGCCGGCCCCGTACCGTCTCGCGCGGGGAGAACCCCAGGTCAGCCAGGGTGCGGCCGGGGAACATGTGGAGGAATACCCGCTCGTAGGCGTAGTTGGGGCAGCGGATCTCGCCGGACTCGACCCGGCCGATGTAACGGGCGTCGCAGGAAACCGTTTCTCCGATTTCCTTCGCCGCCCTGCGCACCAGCGCGGCGAACTCGGCCGGGGAGTGCTGACCGCGCAGTCGCCGGAAGGGGATGTTGGGTGAGTGGGGGGACGTCGCCATGGACGCGGCCTCTCTGGGCAAGTGATTGCGCTGCCGGTGACTGTGTGGTGCCTGTGACGCGCTGCCCGGCGGGCATGAACGTACCGCCAGCGGTGGAGGGTTGACTCGGTGTTTGGCTACAAAACGGATATCTCACCCGCGATCCGCCATGAACTGCCATCCTTTGCAGCGTCTTGCCACCGCACCTGTTGACGTTCCCGTGCGTTGAACTCATGCGGAGTGGGAGGAAGCCCGTCGGCTTCCGGGACCGCTCCCGCGATGCTCGTACGCGGATCGAGGAGGGGTTCCCTTGGTGGAGGGCGGCATGGAGAGCACGGATACGAACACCGCGCCCGAGCCCGGAGCGCCCCTGAAGACCGGAGCGCCCCTCATGGCCGGCGGGGCGTCCTTCGTCCCGGGCGCCCCGGACCTGGTCACCGTGCCCACCCGGCAGGGGCTGGAGGCCGTCGACATCATCCAGCGGGCCGCCGGCCAGGCCAGCCGCGCGGGCGGCGTCGGCCCGGTCCTGCACGACAGCTCCGGCAGCACCCTCGGCTTCCTCGTCCCGCCCGGTACCGCCGACGCCTGGGACCTCCCGGGCAGCGCCTGTACGCACACCAACGGGCGCGGCATGCGCTTCGGCGACACCTCGCCCACCGCGGGCGACACCGGCTGGCTGCTGCCGCCGGAGGCCGTCGGGCCGGTCACCGACCCGGAGGTGCTGCGGGCGGCGCTCGGTGAGGCGGCCCGGCTGATCGAGGCGGCCGACAACTGCCGCTAGGCTCCCCCCAACCGGCCCGAGCGCCCGTCGGGCCCTGACCAGCCATAATGAGGGCGTGGCGAGCAAGGGTAAGGGCAAGGGCGATGACAAGCGGCGCGGGCGCGAGACCTCCGAGGCGCCGGCCGGGCCGGTGGACGGCGGTCACGCCGCGCTGGAGCCCGACCGGGAGCGGTCGCGCGCCTGGACCCTGCTGATCGACGGAGCCCCGCAGTCCCACGTGGACCTGGACGACCCCGGGCACCTGGACTTCGCCTACCAGCGCCGGATCGGCCACCTGATCGACCTGTTCGCCCCCGCCCGCCAGCCCCTGAACGTGCTCCACCTCGGCGGCGGAGCCTTCACCCTCGCGCGCTACACGGCCGCCGCCCGCCCCCGCTCGACGCAGCAGGTCGTCGAGATCGACGCCGGGCTCGTGGCCTTCGTACGGGAACACCTGCCGCTGGACCCGCAGGCCCGGGTCCGGGTCCGCGCGGTCGACGCCCGGGCCGGGCTGGCGAAGATCCCGGACGGCTGGGCCGACCTGGTGATCGCCGACGTGTTCAGCGGGGCCCGCACTCCGGCGCACCTGACGAGCGCCGAGTTCCTGGACGACGTACGCCGCGCCCTGGCGCCCGGCGGCTGGTACGTGGCCAACCTCGCGGACGGTCCGCCGCTCTCCCACCTGCGGGGCCAGATCGCCACGGCCGCGTCCCGGTTCGCGGAACTGGCGCTGGCCGCCGACCCCGTGGTGTGGCGGGGGAAACGCTTCGGCAACGCGGTGCTGGTGGCCGCCGACCGGGAGCTCCCGGTCGCCGAGTTCACCCGGCGGGTGGCGAGCGACCCGCACCCCGGCCGGGTCGAACACGGCCGCGCCCTCATCGACTTCGCGGGCGGCGCCGTCCCGGTCTCGGACGCCTCGGCGGTGGCCTCCCCGGAGCCCCCGCCGTCGGTCTTCCGCTGAGGCCCGGCTACTCCTGCGAAGCCGCGGCCAGCTCCCGCAGGCGCCGCTTGTCCGGCTTGCCGCGGTCCGTCAGCGGGAGCTCCGGCAGCCAGAACACCGCCGCCGGCCGCTGCCCCGGCGCCAGCTCCGCCGCGACCAGCGCGCACGCCCCGGCCGCCGCCGCGTCCGTCGGGGCGTGGCCGGGCGCCGCGACGAGGAAGGCGCACACCGCCTCCCCGGTGAGCGGGTCCGTCCGCCCCACGACGGCCGCCCGGGCCACGGCGGGGTGCCGGGTCAGGGCCGTCTCGATCGGGCCGCAGTAGATGTTCGCCCCGTGCACCATGACCACGTCCTTGACCCGGTCGTCGAGGTACAGGTACCCGTCGGCGTCGAAATGCCCGACGTCCCCCGTGCGCAGCCAGCCGTCGTGCAGGACCTCGGCCGTCAGGGCGGGCTGACCGCGGTAGCCGGCCATCACCATCGGGGAGCGCACCCACACCTCCCCGGTGGCCCCGGGCGCGGAGCCCCGTACCTCGACCTCCACCCCCGGCGCCGGGCGGCCGACGGAGCCGAGCAGGTGGGGGCGGTCGGTGGCGGCCGCGTCGTGGTCGGCCGGGGAGAGCCGGCTGAGCACCCCGGCCTCGTTCATCCCGTAGCCCTGGGTCCAGCGCACCCGGGGACCCCACCGGGTCAGCGCCCGCCGCAGCCGCTCGGGGTGGACGGGGGAGTCGCCGTAGGAGACCCGGACCAGGCCGGGTACGCCGTCGGCGGTCTCCGGGTCGTCGAGCAGGCGGTACAGCATCGAGGGCGTCAGGTACGTGGCCGCGGGCCCGAGCCGGCGGCAGGCCTCGGCGAACTCCCGGGTGCCGAAGGGGTGCAGGATCTCGGAGCGGCCGCCGACCCGCAGCTGCTCCAGGCACCGGCCGCCCGAGCGCTGGGAGAGGGAGTCGGTCGAGATGAACGTGAGCGGCGCCGAGCCGTCGGCGGCCGGGGAGTCGGTGCGGGTGGCCGTACGGGCCGCCATCGCGGCGAAGGTCGAGGCGACGCCCTTCGGGCGGCCCGTCGTACCGCCCGTGTAGGTCACCCGGGCCACGTCCTCGCCGCGCGCCGCCACCGCGACGGGCAGGGCCTCCCGGACGGAGGCCAGCTCCAGCAGCGCGGCCAGGCCGATGCGGGGCGCGGGGCCCGGCGGCACCGGGGTGTCGTGGACGATGAGGCCGGGCTCGCAGTCCCGTAGGAGGTGGTCGAGCCCGTGGGTCGCGGGGCCGACGCACACGTGGGTCAGCCGGGCCCCCAGCACGTGCGCGGCCAGCCGTACGAGCAGGGTCTGCGGCGGATTGCCCGCCGATACGACGGCCAGCCCGGAGCCGCGCCGGATCCCCAGGTCGGCCAGGGCGCCCGCCAGCCGGTACGTCCAGGCCAGCACCTCGGAGTGGCTCAGGACCCAGGACCCGGACCCGAAGGCGGGGCGGTCGCCGTACCGCTCGCAGGCGTCGATCAGGTCGGTGACGTACCGCGCGCCGGTGCTCATGGCGCCACGGTATCCGGCGGGCCCGAACCGGCCGGAGGACGGGCCTTGCGGGGCGGTCGTCCACGGGGCGTGCCGTCTACGGGGCGTGCCGGCTACGGGTCGATGATCTCCACCAGTGGCGGGTGGTCGTGCCAGGTGCAGAACACCGACACCTCGCGGCCGTCACGGGTGAAGGTGACGCGGATCCAGGACGGCTGCTTCCAGACCTGCATCCGCCAGCCGGCCAGCGGGGTCGCCGAGACCAGCTCGCCGGAGGTGGCGCCGAGATCGAAGACGACCCGGCCGCCCGAGACGCTGTACGCCTTCACGTTCTCGCTCGGGGTCTCCTGCCGCTGCGAACGGGGGGTGGGCGTCGCGGAGGGCTTGGCGGAAGGGGAAGGGGAGGGAGAGGGGGAGGGGGAGGGCGACGGCGACGGCGTGGGGGAGGGCGAGGGCTCCGGCGGCTGTGCCCGGTGGGTGGAGGAGGAGAGGGGCTGCGTGGCCAGCGGCACCGCGAGCGGCGGATCGTAGGCGGTACCGGACATGACCGAGTGCACGCCCCACCACGACAGCGTCACCGCCGCCCCGGTCGCCAGGGTCCACGCGCCCGCATGGCCGACTGCTCTACCGACAAGTCCTCGTCGCATCGGGGGACATACTGCACCACCCGTCCCAGACCCGGCCCGGCACCCCTCGGCATCCCCCGAATGGGCTACGGTGCGGGCCATGGCAAGTGTGCTCGTGGTCGAGGACGACCAGTTCGTACGTTCCGCCCTCATCCGGCACCTGACCGAGGCCTCGCACACCGTGCGCAGCGTCGGCACCGCCCTGGAGGCGCTGCGCGAGGTCGCCCACAACCGCTTCGACGTGGTGATCCTCGACCTCGGACTGCCCGACCTCGACGGCGCCGAGGCGCTCAAGATGCTGCGCGGGATCACCGACGTGCCCGTCATCATCGCGACCGCCCGCGACGACGAGGCGGAGATCGTCCGGCTGCTCAACGACGGCGCCGACGACTACCTGACCAAACCTTTCTCCGTGGAACACCTCTCCGCGCGGATGGCCGCCGTCCTGCGCCGCGCCCGCTCCGCGGCCGGGGCCGAACCTCCCTCCCGCGTGCTGCGCGTCGGCGGCCTCGCCATCGACCCGCTGCGCCGCCAGGCCGAGCTGGACGGGGCGGTACTGGACCTCACGCGGCGGGAGTTCGACCTGCTGGCCTTCCTCGCCGGGCGGCCGGGCGTGGTCGTGGCCCGCCGGGAGCTGCTCGCCGAGGTCTGGCAGCAGTCGTACGGCGACGACCAGACCATCGACGTCCACCTGTCGTGGCTGCGCCGCAAGCTCGGCGAGACCGCCGCCAGCCCGCGGTACCTGCACACCTTGAGAGGCGTCGGGGTGAAGCTGGAGCCGCCGGCGTGAGGGGCTCGCTGTGAGGTGGGCGCTGGTCAAGGTGTGCCTCGCGGTCACCGTGATGGTGGTCGTGGCCTTCGCCGTACCGCTCGGGCTGGTCGTCCAGGAGATGGCCAGTGACCGGGCGTTCTCCAACGCCGAGCGGCAGGCCGCCACCATCGGGCCGACGCTGTCCATCACCACCGACCCCGTGCAGCTGCGCAAGGCCGTGGAGTCCACGCAGATGGGCGCCGACCGGCGGATGGCCGTGCACGTGCCCGCCGTCGGGGACGATCCGCGCGTGGACGTCGGCGACGGCTGGGCCGGCGAGCGGGCCGTCTCCGAGACCCGGCGGATCGGGCGGGCCGCGACCGTCCCGGTGGCGGGCGGCGGCTTCGCGCTGCTCCAGCCCGTGGCCCTCGGTTCCGGGGACATCGCCGTCGTGGAGATCCTGGTCCCGGAGAGCGAGGTCAGCAACGGGGTCGCCACCGCCTGGGTGGTCCTCGCGGGCGTCGGCCTCGCCCTGGTCGTGGGCTCGGTGGCGGTCGCGGACCGCCTCGGTGCCCGCCTGGTGCGGCCGGCCGAACGGCTCGCGGACGCCGCGCACCGGCTGGGTGAGGGGCGGCTGGGGGCCCGGGTCCCGGAGGAGGGGCCGAAGGAACTGCGCTCGGCTGCCGTGGCGTTCAACTCGATGGCGGACCAGGTGGTGGAACTCCTGGCCAACGAGCGGGAGCTGGCCGCCGACCTCTCCCACCGGCTGCGGACCCCGCTGACGGTGCTGCGGCTCAACGCCGCCTCGCTCGGCGACGGCCCGGCGGCGGAGCAGACCCGGGCGGCCGTGGAGCAGCTGGAGCGGGAGGTCGACACGATCATCCGTACGGCCCGCGAGCAGCGGCCCGCCGCCGCTGCGCAGGGACCGGGCGCCGGCTGCGACGCCTCCGAGGTGATCCGCGACCGGATGGGGTTCTGGTCGGCGCTGGCCGAGGACGAGGGCCGCGAGGTGCGGCTCGCGGGGGTCGACCGTACGGTACGGATCCCCGTGGCCCGGCCGGAGCTGGCCGCGGCGCTGGACGCCATGCTGGGCAACGTGTTCCGGCACACCCCCGAGGGCACCCCCTTCGCGGTGGACGTCCACGACGCCGGGGACGCGGTCATCGTGCTCGTCTCGGACGCGGGGGGCGGCATCGCCGATCCGGACGCGGCCCTGCGCCGCGGCAACGACGGCGGCCGCGACGGGTCCACGGGCCTGGGCCTGGACATCGTCCGGCGGGTCGCGGAGTCGACGGGTGGGGACGTGAGGCTCGGGCGTTCGGTGCTCGGCGGCACCGAGGTGCGGGTGTGGATCGCGCTGGACGGGCGGGCGCGGGGAGACTCGGGGCGCGCCGGACGCAGCCGACGCAAGCGGCGACGCAACTAGTTCCGGGCCGTCTCTTTCGGCGACGCAACCGACGTAACCCTGCGGCCGGCGGGGGCGCGCCGCGCGCCCGGTATGTCCCCCTGTCGGTACGGTCCGCGCCATGGACACCCTCATCTTCGGCGGCCTCCTCGCCACGCTGATCGCGATGTGCCGGGACGCCCCGCGGTTCGTCGTGCTCGGTGCCTGGTGGCTCATGCTCCTCGCCGTGATCCTGCTGATGGCGCACCACATCACCAGCAGCCTCGCCCTCACCTTGAGCTACTGACCGTGGCCGCGATGTCCAGCCTCCTCCCGGAGGCACAGCTCGAGGGCGGCCTGCTGGGCCGGGTCCAGTTCTGGTTCGCCTGCGCCTTCGCCATCGGCTGGACCGGGGTGGTGTGCGGCGGGCTCTTCTACCAGTTCGGGATGGGGGAGTACCCGTGCCCGCTCTGCATCGTGCAGCGGATGTTCATGCTGTTGGCGGCGATGGGGGCGGCCCACATCGTCCGGACGGCGCTGTCGCGCGGGGCGGTGACCGGCCGCGACTACATGATGGGCTGGGGCCTGTCCCTGGTCGCCGTGATCGCAGGCTCGTTCGCCTCGTGGCGGCAGACCACGCTGCACATCCTCCCGGGCGACAAGGGGTACGGGAGCGAGGTGTTCGGCCTGCACCTCTACGTCTGGGCGTTGATCCTCTTCCAGGCCTCGGTCGTCGCCGTCGGCATCGTCCTGGCCTTCGCCCACGCCACCGCGGACCGGGCCGTCCCGGCGGAGGGCCCGGGACCGTACCGCACGGTGGGTCTGGTCGCGCTGTGGTTCCTGGGGCTGGTGATCGCCGTGAACGTCGTGGCCGTCTTCCTGGAGGAGGGCTTCCACTGGTTCCTGCCGGACGACCCGACGCGCTATCAGTTCTTCTACGACGTGGGGATCCTGGACTAGTTGCGGACTAGCTGAGGTTGGCGCGGAGTCGACGCCTTCCGCGCGGGAATCCGTACGACCTGCTTGAGTGGGGCCGCCCTTCTCGTCTCGTCGGTTCCTTCCGCTCTTGCCGTTCCTTCCGTTCTTTCCTTTGTGAGGGGAAGTCGTCATGCGCTACGCAGTCCTCGGCACCGGGATCGTCGGCCGTACGGTGGCCGCCCGGCTGCTCGCCCTCGGCCACGAGGTTTTCATCGGCACCCGGGACCCCGCGGCCACGCTCGAACGCAGCGAGTACGCCGCGTGGCAGCAGGCCCACCCGGCAGCGGGTCTCGCCCCCTTCGCGGAAGCGGCGCGGTTCGGCGAGACGCTCGTCAACGCCACGGGCGGGCAGGTCAGCGTGGCCGCGCTGACGGAGGCGGACGCCGCGCACCTGGACGGCAAGATCCTGATCGACATCGCGAACCCGCTGGACTTCTCCCACGGGTTCCCGCCCGGGCTCGACCCGGTCGACAGCGACAGCCTGGGCGAGCTGATCCAGCGGACCTTCCCGGGGCTGCGCGTGGTCAAGACGCTGAACACGATGAACTGCCAGGTCATGGTCGATCCGGCCAGGGTCCCCGGCGACCACACCGTCTTCCTCTCGGGTGAGGACGCCGGGGCCAAGAAGGCCGTACGGGAGCTCCTGTACTCCTTCGACTGGCGCGAGCACACCGTGATCGACCTGGGCGGCATCGAGACGGCCCGCGGTACGGAGATGCTGCTGCCGATCTGGCTCCGGCTGATGGGGACGCTCGGGCACACGGACTTCAACTTCCACATCCAGGGCGCGAACCGGACGGAGTAGCCCCTGCCCGGACGGAGGCGGAGATGTTGCCGCCCTCCGCGCCCGCGCTCAGGGTGGCCGTGACGAAAGGAGCCGCGCATGAGAGTCATGCTCAGGGCCCATATGGACACGGCGGCGACGAACGAGGGCATCAAGAGCGGCGCCCTTCCGGCGGCCATGAAGAAGCTCATGGACACGGTGAAGCCGGAGGCCGCCTACTTCGGTCTCCACGAGGGCGTCCGGTCCTGCTGGATGGTCTTCGACCTCCAGGACAGCGCGCAGATGCCGCCCCTGATGGAGGACCTGTTCCTCCAGTTCAACGCCGAGCTGGAGGTCGCTCCGGTGATGAACGCCGAGGATCTGGCGAAGGGGCTGGCGGCGATGAAGAGCTCGGGCTGAGCCCCGGACCCAGGACCCGGTCGGCGGCTGCCCACGCCAATACCGCGGAGGCGGCCGCGGCCGCGCACGACACGGCGAAGGCCGCCCGGTACCCGTAGGCCGCGGCGAGCGGGCCGGAGGCCGCCGCCGCCAGCGCCTGGCCGATGATCAGACCGCTGCCGGCCAGGGTCATGGCCTCGCCCATCCGCCGCGCGGGGCCGGCCCGTTCCACGAGGCCGAACAGCGCGATGAGGTGCGGGGCGACGGCCAGCCCGATGCCGGCGACGGCGAAGGCCGCGCCCCACAGGCCGGAGACGGCGAGCAGCGGAAGCGTCAGCAGCGCCTGGACGGCGATGGTCCAGCGCAGCCGGGAGATCAGGCCCGCCCCACCGGGCCGGGCCACGGTCACGAAGCCGGCGACCGAGCTGGTCACGGCCATGGCGGCCCACACGAGCCCGGCGGCCCCGGGGGAGCCGACCGCCACGGCGAGCGCGTTGACCCCGGTGTTGGCCCCGCTCCACGCGGCGCCCTGCAGGACGGCCACGACAAACAGCAGCGCGAGCCCCGGAGACCACAGTCGTACGTCGCCCCGCGCGGCGGCGCCCGGCCCCGTCGGCCCGGGCGCCGTGGGATGCAGGGCGAAGAGCGTTCCGAACACCAGGCCCAGGGCGGCGGCGAAGACCAGCGCCGAGGCGGGGTGGACGGTCACCGCGAGGATCCCGGCCAGCGCGGGCCCCACCATGAAGCCGACCTCGTCGAGGGTGGTGTCGAAGGAGAGCGCGGCCCCGACCAGGGCCTTGTCCTCTCCGGCCAGCCGCGCCCACCGGGCCCGGGCCAGCGGCCCGATCTGTGCCGCAGTGAGTCCGGCGGCGACGGCGAGCGCGATGCGGGCGGCGAGCGGCAGCCCGCCGAGGACGGCGGCGACGAGGGCGAGGAGCACGGCGGCGTTCGCGGCGCAGGCGACCAGCAGGACGGGCCGGTGGCCGCGCCGGTCGGCGAGCCGGCCGATGACCGGGCCGCCCAGGGCCTGGCCGAGCCAGAGGGCGGCGGCGATGGTCCCGGCGTCGCCGATGCCGTCGCGTTCGTTGATGAGCAGCAGCGTCCCGATGGGGCACAGCGCGGCGGGGAGCCGGGCGAGGAACCCGTACACGGGCAGGGCGGGGCCGCCGAGGGCGAACACGGCGCGGAAGCCGGCGGGGGCGGGCGTGGGGGACTGCGTGGGGGACTGCGTGGGCATGGACAACCTCCAGCCGCACGCCGACCCTCCCGTTTCTCCGGCGCGCGCCGTTGCCCGTTGGGCTGGACGCTAACGCCGGAGCGGGCGGGTTGGGAAGGGCCCGGGGAGGTCTCTGCGGGAGGTCTCTAAGGGGCGGAGTCCCCCGAGTTCAGCCGCTTGGCCTGGGCGCGGCCGACCTCGGCGGCGCGGTGCAGGTAGTCGGCGATGACCGCGAGTTCGGAGTCGGAGTAGCTCGCCAGAACGGCGCCGAATGCGCGCCCGGGGGTCTCCCAGGCGGCGCCGATCCGTTCGCGGGCGGTGGGGGAGAGGGCGACGAGGGAGCGGCGGCGGTCGTCCGGGTCGGCGTGCCGCTCGACGACGCCGGCCTTGACCATGCGGTCCACGAGGCGGGTGGCGGAGCCGGAGGTCAGGCCGGTGAGGCGGGCGATGTCACCGGTGCTGACCGGGTCGGGCTCCATGTCGAGGAGGGCGACGCACTGCATGTCGGTGGGGTGCAGGCCTACGTGGTCGGCCATGGCCTGGTTGAAGAGCGAGTAGTCGGCGTAGTGCCGCTGGCTCTCGGTGACGATGCGCGCGAGCAGCTCGGCGCGGGTCCACTCATCACTCGAACGAGCGTAATCGGTTGACATCGGCTTCTCCGGGGTCCAAATTTATCTGTGTGACGCAGAGGTTGCGTCACGCAGAATCTGTGTCACGTATGTCAGTCTAATACGGGAAGAGCAGGAATCCGCCATGTCGAACACGCCGAGCACACCGCAGACGCCGCAGGCCCTTCTCGCGTCCCCGCTGCGGACGACCCTGCTGCGCCCCGGATCCTTCGCGAGCAACGCCTTCGGCTGGGCCTGGGCGATGAAATCGGGCCGCCCGGTTCACCTGCCGTACCCGGGTGCGTACAGCGACCCGGTCCACGAGACCGACCTCGCCGAAGCCGCCTTCGCGGTCCTCACCGACCCCTCGCTCGCCGGTCGCGCGTACACCCTGACCGGACCGCAGACGCTGACCTTCGCCGCCCAACTGGCCTTACTGGGCGACGCCGTCGGCCACCCCATACCTTTCGAGGCCGTCTCGCGCGAGCAGTGGAAGTCCGGGGTCGACGGCTACATACCGGGCCCGTACGCGGAGGCCCTGCTCGACTTCTGGGCCGCCTCCGACGGCCTCCCGGTCGACCTCACCGAGGACCTCGAACGGCTCACCGGCCACCCGCCGCGCACCTTCGAGACCTGGTCGGCGGACCATGCGGAGGCCTTCAGGGCCTAGCGAATCAGAGGGCCCCCAACCGCGTTCACCGGCGAGGGTGCGTGCTAGCGTCCGCCGATTGATCGATTTCCCAGGGGGGAACATGAGAAGGCTTTTGGGTGCTGGTGTCGCGGTTGCGCTGCTGGTCACCGGCGGGATAGCGGGTGCGGGCACGGCCGTGGCGGCCGGGGATCCGACGTTCTACTTCGACGGGCTGACGGACGGTGTCCTCATGCCGGGCGAGGGGTTCACCGAGCTGGCGCCGCAGGCCACGGGCGGCTCGAACGACGGGCAGCCGGACGGTACGTACGTCTACGCCCTGAGCAAGAAGCCGCTCACGGACGCGGGCTGGTCCGGCGGCGGGCTGCCGACCGGGCTGAAGGTCGACTCGATCGGCGGGTGTGCGCCGAAGGCGGGTGTCGCCGGGGTGTACCTGTGTGACGTCAAGGAGTGGGGCAACCCGGGCCCGTGGATCTCGGCGACCAGCACGGCGGCGCACGGCGTGACGGCCTACTACGGCCTCGTCTACGTGCCGCGCGGGGCCAGCATCGCCGCGGGCATCAAGGAGGCGCAGACCGCGGGCTCCAAGGAGATCGCTCCGCGTAGGGCGCACGCGACGGTCACGGTGAAGTCCAAGGCGCACGTCGCGCAGAACACGATCGCGCTGTCGACGCCCACGCTGCCGGCCGGTGGTTCGGTGAAGCACACGGTGAAGCTGCACGCCGTCGACAAGGGTCGGCTGTATCTGTATGCATCCCCGGCGCCGGGCTTCCGGTACTGGGACGAGGGCGAGCGGAAGATCACCGTCGCCGGTCTCGACGCCGGTGGCGCCGCCGGGGCCGACTGCTACCAGACGGTCGGCGAGTTCGATGGCCTCGAGTGTGACATCACGAAGCCCGGCGACTACACGCTCACCTACACACTGAAGGCGCAGGCGACTGCGCCGGCGTGGAAGCTGCGCGTCAGCGCGGATTATCAGGTGTACACCTTCGGCACGGGCAACCCGGAGAAGACGTCGGACTTCGCGGTCGCCGGCTCGACCCCGGTGACCCCGCGTTTCCGGCTCGTGGGCCGTGACGCCGAGGGCTGGCTGTGGGACTACCGGGGCACGGGCAAGGCCGCCGAGCCGTTCAATCCGGTCGACCCGGCCGGCGGCAACTTCGACTGGAACCAGTACACCGCGCTGACCCGGCTGGGGCCGGTGACCGTGCAGGGCACCGGGCGGGGTGCGGTGGGGCGGGACAAGGCCGGGGTGCTGTGGCTCCACCCGACCGCGGGTGACGGCGGCATCTACAAGGACCGGATCAAGGTCGGCGGAGGCTGGAGCATCTACAACACGCTGGTCGGTGTCTCCGACGTGACCGGCGACAAGAAGGCGGACCTGCTGGCTCGGGACGCCTCGGGCGGCCTGTGGCTGTACCCGGGCACGGGCCTGAACGCGACGCCGTTCGCGAGCCGGGTGAAGGTCGGCACCAGCTGGAACATCTACGACCAGCTCGTCGGCGGCGTCGATCTGACCGGTGACGGCAAGGCCGACCTGGTGGCCCGGGACAAGGACGGCAAGCTGTGGCTGTACCGGGGCACGGGGTCTGCGTCGAACCCGCTGGCGAGCAGGCAGCAGATAGGCACCGGCTGGCAGATCTACAACTCGATCGTCGCGCCGGGTGACCTGACCTCCGACGGCAAGGCCGACCTGGTGGCGCGGGACAAGTCCGGCGTCCTGTGGCTCTACAAGGGCACGGGAACCGCGACGCAGCCGTTCGGCTCGCGGGTGAAGGTCGGTACCGGCTTCGGTCAGTACAACCTGCTGTTCTGAGAACGCGGAAGGCCCCGATCCGCTCTCGCGGATCGGGGCCTTCCCACAGGGTGAGTGACGGGACTTGAACCCGCGGCCACCTGGACCACAACCAGGTGCTCTACCAACTGAGCTACACCCACCATGTCCGGTCGGAAAACCGACCGGCCGAAGAAAAGGGTACAGGGTCCGGGAGGGTGCTCGCTCCCCCCTTTCCCCGCACCCCTCTCCGGTGGGTGCTAGGCGCCGGGGACGACGTGCTTGGCGGCGATGGTGCGCGCCGTGTCCGAGTCCGGACCGGGCTGCGGCACGAAGACGGCCTCCCGGTAGTAGCGCAGCTCGGCGATGGACTCCTTGATGTCCGCGAGCGCCCGGTGGTTGCCGTTCTTCGGCGGGCTGTTGAAGTAGGCGCGCGGGTACCAGCGGCGTGCCAGCTCCTTGATCGAGGACACGTCCACGATCCGGTAGTGCAGGTACCCCTCCAGCGCGGCCATGTCGCGCAGCAGGAAGCCGCGGTCGGTGCCGACCGTGTTTCCGCAGAGCGGGGCCTTGCGGGGTTCCTTCACGTGTTCCCGTACGTAGGCCAGGACCTGTGCCTCCGCATCCGCGAGGGTGGTCCCGCCGGCCAGCTCGTCGAGCAGGCCGGACGAGGTGTGCATCTCGCGCACCACGTCGGGCATGGTTTCCAGGGCCGCGTCCGGCGGGCGGATCACAATGTCCACGCCTTCGCCGAGCACGTTGAGCTCCGAGTCGGTGACCAGTGCGGCCACCTCGATAAGTGCGTCGTCCGTCAACGAGAGCCCGGTCATCTCGCAGTCGATCCACACCATGCGATCGTTCATGCGCCCCACCTTATGCGGAAGGTCCCCCGCAACGGTGACCACCGAGGTGACCACTGATGCGGGGGACCTTCCGGGACCTCGTTACGCGTGCTCGCGCAGCACCCGGCCCGGGGCGTACAGCTCCGTCACCGTGGGACCGGACGCGGCCAGGGCCGCGGCCGCCCGCTGTGGCTGCGGAGTGCGCTGGTGCGGGACCGGCGAATCCGACAACTGAGCCACCTGGACCACGTCCGCCTGCGGGCGGCGGGCCCGGTAGGCGGAGCGGTAGGCCGCAGGGGAGGACCCCAGCTGGCGGCGGAAGTGCCCGCGCAGCGCGACCGGCGAACGGAACCCGCAGCGTCCGGCGACCTCGTCGACCGAGTAGTCGGAGGTCTCCAGCAGCCGCTGCGCCTGAAGCACCCGCTGGGTGATCAGCCACTGCAGCGGCGCGCTGCCGGTGAGCGAGCGGAACCGCCGGTCGAACGTGCGCCTGCTCATGTAGGCGCGCGCGGCCAGCGTCTCCACGTCGAACTGCTCGTGGAGGTGTTCCAGTGCCCAGGCGACGACCTCGGCCAGCGGGTCGGCGCCGATCTCCTCCGGCAGCGACCGGTCGAGGTAGCGTTCCTGGCCACCCGTGCGGCGCGGCGGGACGACGAGCCTGCGGGCCAGTGCCCCGGCCGCCTCGCTGCCGTGGTCCGTGCGCACGATGTGCAGGCACAGGTCGATTCCGGCCGCGGTGCCCGCGGACGTCAGCACGTCGCCGTCGTCGACGAACAGCTCGCGCGGATCGACGTGGACGGACGGGTAGCGCTTGGCAAGCGTCGGCGCGTACATCCAGTGCGTCGTCGCGGGCCGGCCGTCCAGCAGACCGGCGGCGGCGAGCACGAATGCCCCCGTGCACAGTCCGACGATCCGGGCCCCCTCCTCGTGCGCCAGACGCAGCGCTTCGAGCGCCTCCGGTGGCGGCGGGGAGGTGATGGAACGCCACGCGGGAACGACGACCGTGCCTGCCCGGGCGATCGCCTCCAACCCGTATGGCGCGGTCAGCTCGAGTCCGCCGGTGGTCCGCAGCGGACCGTCCTCACCGGCACACACGAGCAATCGGTAGCGTGGAACTCCCGCGTCCTGCCGGTCAATGCCGAACACGGAAAGTGGAATGGAGCTCTCGAAGATCGGTCCGCCGCTGAAGAGCAGCACCGCGACGATCTCCCTGCGGCGACGCCCCGCGAGCTTCCTGCCGTCTACGACGACGGCGGTGGAATCCTGGCTCATGGCGCTAAGCCCCCCTTGGGTGTCGCGACTCCTTGGTCTGGTCGCACCTGCACGTATCCCCTCGGCCTTGCACGTGGCTCCCCCGCCGTAAATACATGATCGAATCTACTGCGTCCCGTGGTGTCGGCGTGACAAGTTCAGCACGCAGCGCTATGTCGACTTGGCAACTTGGCGAAAAGCATTCGATCAGGAAGCGTTCCACTCCGCTACCCGGGAGGAAAGCGCACTGTCCGGCCATGGCCAGTACTCGTAGGGTCAAAGACCCCCTGTGGTCCCGTAGTCGCTGATGGTGAGGGGGTCGGGGGGACATTCCGGCAAGGGGGGTGACCTGCCGGGAAGTTGGCTGAAAACATGCGGGTGTGGATGTGCGAATAAGTCAGTCCTGGGGGGACATCCCGGGGGAAACCTGGCATCTGCGCTGGCTTCCGACCCCGGCACGCGAGTGACGCCCCCGGTGCGCGGGCGTCAATCGGTCCTCCGCGAGGATCCGGGCGGCATTCCGCTCCGTCCGCTCGGAGTGGCGCAGCAGCACCCGGCAGGCCGCCGTGACGGCCGCGAGGCCCAGGGTGGCTACGGCGGCCCCGCCGAAGGAGGTCCCGTAGACGACGAGGACCACGGGGACGAGCAGGCAGCTGAAGGCCGCCCAGCGCACCACGTCACCCGCGGGGTCCTCGTGGGGCCGCCGAGCGGCCTGCACGGACGAGTGAAGGGGAGGGGGCGGCATGTGGACGGACTGCGTCGGCTGAGCGGGCTGGACGGGGTGAACCGGACGACCGGGCACGGCGTGCTCCCTGCGGGCTCTTCCTGGACGGTCGGACTCCTGTCCAACGGCGTGCGGCGCGGCTCGGTCACTGCGCGCACGGGTGGCGCACACCCGATGGGGTGCTCCCCGTCACTGGCTGTAGGGGGCAGCGGACATTGCCAAGGAGGCGTGGCTGCGGCATGCTCCCTGGGACGCTCTCCAAGGGCGGCATGACCTGTGCAGCACAGGAGTGTCGCCGTACCCTGGTGGGTATGGGCTTGGGAAGATGCTTCCCGGACAGAGCTCGGTCACACTGAGTTGTCGTTTTCTGGAATCGTCCCGCTTGAATCGTCGCTTCCGCCTATTGGCGCCCCGTCCCCTTGTCCCTTCCCCTGAGGACCTCTTCGCCGAGACACCCATGGCCGGTCACGAATTCCCCGAACCCGCGGACCGTAAGCGCAAACGCCTCGCCGATCCCGAATCGGCCGACCTGCGCGCGGTGGAACAACCACGCCATCCCTGCGACCCGGCCTTCCGGCACGGGGTCGTGGTGGGCTTCGACGGATCCACGTCCAGTGAGCGCGCCCTCGCGTACGCGATCGGGATGGCCCGTCGCTCAGGCTCCGGTCTGATCATCGTCCATGTCGCGAACCGGCTGCCCACCACCGTGTGGGCCGGCTGCGAGCCGCCGGTCTTTGTGGACGTGCCGGACCACCGCACCGAGGTGCTGGGGCTGGAACTGGCCTGCGCGGACTACCTCTCCGAGGTTCCGTGGATCCTCGTCGAGCGGGGCGGGGACATCTGCCACGAGCTGGAGGAGGTCGGCCGGGAGTACTCGGCGGACGCCATCGTGGTCGGCTCCACGCACGGCATCGTCGGCCGGATCTTCGGATCGGTGGCGGGCCGGCTCGCGAAGCGGGCGCAGCGACCGGTTGTTGTCATCCCGTAACCGACTGTATGTCGATTGTGCGGTTGTGCACCCCCATGTAAGGGGTAGATAAAGGCTGCTGGGACGCAGCAAACAACTGCAGATCGAAGGGAGCCCGCCGTGGACAATGGTGTCTCTGCGGGAAGCACAGCCTCGACTTCGACCCTCGGGCACATCGCCCTGGGTCTCACCCTTCTCGCGTTCGGTATCGGGACCACCGGCATCATCGACGGTGTCACCGCGGCCAACTCCGTGTCGCTCGCCATGTACCTCGGCGGCCTCGCGCTGTTCGTCCTCGGAGTCCTCGAGTACCGCGGCGGCAACGGCTTCAACGGCACGGCCTTCGCGGGCATCGGCACCTTCTGGTTCATCTGGGCCAACGGGGCCGACGGAAAGGTTTCGGCAGACGCGGCCGGAATGTTCCTCGTGCTGTTCGCCATGCTGGCACTGACCCTCACCGCCGCCGCCTCGGGCGGGCTGTTCGGTCAGGGCGTGTACGGCCTGTTCACCCTCTCCCTGCTGCTCCTGGCGATAGGCACCTTCGCCGAGAGCGACGGGCTGGCCAAGGCGGCCGGCTGGGTGGCGGCGCTCTCCGGACTGCTGGCCTGGTACGGGGCCACCGCGGCGCTGGCGAGCTGGCCGATGGCCTTCGGGAAGGGTTCGCGCGGCGCGGTCGCCGCGAGCTGACGGACCCCGCACCACGGGCATCGCGCACCACACGCAATACGCACCACGCAATACGCACCACGCACATACGAAAAGGCCCCCGGGGGATCCCCGGGGGCCTTCCTCGTGCGTGCGGTCCGTCGGACCGGTTCGACCTACTCGACCGTGACGGACTTCGCCAGGTTGCGCGGCTTGTCGATGTCCCGGCCCATGGCCAGGGCCGTGTGGTACGCCAGCAGCTGCAGCGGGATGCCCATCAGGATCGGGTCCAGCTCGTCCTCGTTCTTGGGCACGAGGATCGTGTGGTCGGCCTTCTCCTGCTTGGTGTGGGCGACCGCCAGGATCCGGCCACTGCGGGCCTTGATCTCCTCCAGCGCCGCGCGGTTCTTCTCCAGCAGGTCGTCGTCCGGGACGATCGCGACCGTCGGCAGCGAGGGCTCGATGAGGGCGAGCGGACCGTGCTTGAGCTCGGAGGCCGGGTAGGCCTCGGCGTGGATGTAGGAGATCTCCTTGAGCTTCAGGGAGGCCTCGAGGGCCACCGGGTAGCCCCGGACGCGGCCGATGAACATCATCGACTTGGCCTCGGCGTACTCCGCGGCCAGCTTCTTGATGTCCTCTTCGCCGTCCAGGATCTCCTGGATCTGCGCGGGCAGCTTGCGCAGGCCGTCGATGATCCGCTTGCCGTCGGTGACGGACAGGTCGCGGATGCGGCCCAGGTGCACGGCGAGCAGCGCGAAGGCCACGACCGTGTTGGTGAAGCACTTGGTGGAGACGACGCAGACCTCGGGGCCGGCGTGCACGTACACGCCGCCGTCGGCGGCGCGGGCGATCGCGGAGCCGACCACGTTGACCACGCCGAGGACGCGGGCGCCCTTGCGCTTGAGCTCCTGCACGGCCGCGAGCACGTCGTACGTCTCACCGGACTGGGAGACCGCGATGTAGAGGGTGTCGGGGTCCACGACCGGGTTGCGGTAGCGGAACTCCGAGGCCGGCTCGGCGTCGGCGGGGATGCGGGCCAGGCTCTCGATGAGGCCCGCACCGATCAGGCCGGCGTGGTACGAGGTGCCGCAGCCCAGGATCTTGACCCGGCGGATGCCGCGCGCCTCGCGCGGGTCCAGGTTCAGGCCGCCCAGGTGGACGGTGTTGAAGCGGTCGTCGATCCGGCCGCGCAGGACGCGGTCGACCGCGTCGGCCTGCTCGGAGATCTCCTTGTGCATGTACGTGTCGTGGCCGCCCATGTCGTAGGAGGCGGCCTCCCACTCCACGGTCTCGGGCGTGGCGGTGGTCGTCGTACCGGAGGTGGTGTAGGTCCGGAAGTCGTCGGCCTTCAGGGTCGCCATCTCGCCGTCGTCGAGGGTGACGATCTGGCGGGTGTGGGCGACGAGCGCGGCGATGTCCGAGGCGACGAACATCTCCTTCTCGCCGATGCCGAGGACGACCGGGGAGCCGTTGCGGGCCACGACGATGCGGTCGGCGAAGTCGGCGTGCATGACGGCGATGCCGTAGGTGCCCTCGACGACCTTGAGCGCCTCGCGGACCTTCTCTTCCAGGGTGTCGGCCTGGGCGCGGGCGATGAGGTGGACGAGCACCTCGGTGTCGGTCTCCGAGAGGAAGACGACCCCGTCGGCCTCCAGCTTGGCGCGCAGTTCGGAGGCGTTGTCGACGATGCCGTTGTGGACGACGGCGACCTTGTTGTCGGCGTCCAGGTGCGGGTGCGAGTTGAGGTCGCTCGGGGCGCCGTGGGTGGCCCAGCGGGTGTGGGCGATGCCGGTGGTGCCGGCGAAGCGCTTGGGCACCCGGGACTCGAGCTCGCGGACGCGGCCCTTGGCCTTGACGACCTTCAGGGCCGCGGCCTTCGGGCTGTTGACGACGATGCCCGCGGAGTCGTAGCCGCGGTACTCCAGTCGCTGCAGGCCCTCCAGAAGCAGCGGTGCCACGTCACGCTTGCCGATGTAACCCACGATTCCGCACATAAGGTCTTTCCCCTCCTGAAGTTCGGTTGCTCTTGCCGCCGCCCGGATCCCCGGCGGGTGGTGCTCAGTTCTGTACGACTCAGTTCTGTACGGCTCAGCCGTGGACGACTCAGCCGTGGACGACTCAGCCGTAGACGATGCGGCGCAGTTGCCGGAGCGAGAGCTCCGGCGGCGCCACGGCGCGGTGCGGCAGTTCGGCCGCGATCCGCTCGAAGATGTCCGCGTTGACCGCGCCCCCGGACTGGAGCTCACGGTGGCGCCGACGGACGAACTCCTCGGTGCTCTCGTCGAAGTACGCGAGGACGTCGAGCACCACTCGGGCGGCTTCGCCCCGCTGGAGCGAGGTGCTGCGCACCAAGTGGTCGACGAGGTCGTCGTGCGACGGGCGGCGGTCGGGCATCCGTCGATATTGGCGGTACGAGCCGCAGAACGCAAAAATCCTGCCCGGAATCGGGCAGGATCTCGCTGGTCTGGACCAGAGGAGGGGTTAATTCCGGTCTTCGTTGGTTAGAAACGTCCCAAAATCGCCGTTTTCGCCGTCGTGAACTCCTCGGCTGTGAGGATCCCCGCCTGATGCAGCTCTCCCAGCTCGCGCAGTCGGCGCAGCAGGGCGTCGTGGTCCTCCGCCGCCGGGGCGGACCCGAGAGCGGGCCGTGCTCCGGGCTCCGCCCCGGTCTCAGGCCCGGGAGCGGGCGCTGCCGGGTGCGGCATGCGGACCGCGACGGCGGCCGCGACCAGCGCCATCAGGGGGTCCTTCTTGAGGCCGAACAGCTCCACCGTGTAGGGGTCGTACTTCGGCGGCGCGCTCTGGGCGGGGGCACCCGCCAGGGCGAAGCGGATCCACCCGTTCTCCAGCCCCCGGGACGGGGCCCACTCCACCGACCGCAGGTCCGCGACCCGGAACTCCCGGCCCCCGCCGGACCTCTTCGCCTCCTCCGCCGTCCAGCTCCACTCCAGGGACAGCCGGTCCCCGTCGAAGGCCACCGTCCCGTCGCCCGCGCCGACCGTGATCGGGACCGCGGGACCCGGCAGGAGGTAGGAGTCGGCGGGTCCGGGATCCACCTGGTCCAGCAGCAGTGCGTTGCGCACCTCGTCCACGAAGTACTCCGCCACCCCGCTGCGGTCCGTTTCCACGGTCAGCCGGTACGGATCGGAGGCCTCCGGCAGCCGGCCGCCCGTCACCTGGAGCAGCGGGTCGGTGCCGTCACGCAGCCGCAGGCGCAGCCGGCCCGCCTTGCGCCCCGGTTCGTAGGAGATCCCGGCCAGCGCGCGCAGCGGGACGAGCACCTCGCCGAGCGTCTGGCGCAGCAGTCCCACCCCCTTGTCGCGGCCCGGCACGATGCGCACCGCGTCCCCGTCGAAGGTCCATGTGCCGTCCTTCTGGATGATTTCCGCCATCCTTGGATTCTTGCATCGGCCCCACGAGCCCGGTTGGCCTATACCTATGCCCATGAGAGTTCCGCGACGCATGCTCGCCGCCCTCCTCGTCCTCGCCGCCGTTCCCGCGGCCGCCTCCTGCAGCAGCGCCGCGAGGGGGGACGACGCCCGCCCCGGCGACGAGCCCCCCGTGGCGCTCGCGCCCTACGAACGGCTCCTGCCGGCTCCCGTCTCCGCGCACGCCGAAGGCCCGGGGTACGCCTTCGGTCCGGGCACGGTCGTCCGTACCGGCCTCACCGGCGACGAGGAGGTCCGCAGGGTCGGCGAACTCCTCGCCGAGCAGCTGCGCGGCCCCAGCGGGCTGCCGCTGCCCGTGGTGGACGGCGCGGAGGGCGACGGGATCCGGCTGCGGATCGACGGGGACGCCCGGGGGGCCGGGGAAGAGGGCTACCGGCTGGAGTCCGGGCCCGACGGGATCACCCTCACCGCCCGCACGCCCGAAGGCCTCTTCCACGCCGGCCAGACGCTGCGCCAGCTCCTGCCGGTGTCCGGTCCGGGGACGGTGCCCGGTGGCACGGTCACCGACGCGCCGCGCTTCGCGTACCGCGGGGCCATGGTGGACGTGGCCCGCCACTTCTTCACGGTGGAGCAGGTCAAGCGGTACGTCGACCAGCTCGCCCAGTACAAGGTCAACACCCTGCACCTGCACCTGACCGACGACCAGGGCTGGCGCATCGCGATCGACTCCTGGCCGAGGCTGGCGGAGTACGGGGGCGGCAGCGAGGTCGGCGGCGGGCCCGGCGGGCACTGGACGAAGGACGAGTACCGGGACCTGGTGGCGTACGCCTCGGAGCGCTACGTGGACGTGGTCCCGGAGATCGACATGCCCGGCCACGTCAACGCCGCGCAGGCCGCCTACGCGGAGCTGAACTGCGACGGCAAGGCGCGCGAGCGCTACACCGGGATCAAGGTCGGCTTCAGCTCGCTGTGCGTGGGCAAGGAACGGACCTACGAGTTCATCGACCAGGTGCTGGGGGAGATCGCGGAGCTGACCCCCGGCACGTACCTGCACATCGGCGGCGACGAGGCGCACTCCACGCCCGCGGCGGACTACGCGGCCTTCATGGACCGGGCGCAGAAGGCGGTGGCGAAGCACGGCAAGACGGTGGTGGCCTGGCACCAGCTGGCCACGGCCCGGCCGGCCCCGGGGGCGGTGCTCCAGTACTGGGGCCACGACCGCACGGCGGCCTCCGAGAAGGCGGCGGTGACCGCGGCGGCCAAGGCGGGCAACCCGGTGATCCTGTCCCCGGCCGACCGGCTCTACCTGGACATGAAGTACGACAAGGAGACCAAGCCGGGGCTGGCCTGGGCCGGGTACGTACCCGTGCGCCGGGCCTACGACTGGGACCCGGGGGCCTACATGACGGATCTGCCGGAGTCCGCGGTCCTCGGGGTGGAGGCCCCGCTGTGGACGGAGACCGTCGCGACGCGGGAGGACTGGGAGCTGATGGCCTTCCCGCGCGTCCTGGGCCTCGCGGAACTGGGCTGGTCCCCGGCCGCCACCCGCGACTGGACCTCGTACCGACTGCGCCTGGCAGCCCAGGGCCCGCGCCTGGACGCCCAGGACGTCAGCTTCTTCCGGGCGCCGGACGTGCCGTGGTCCTGACGGCGGTCTAGAGCTCCGCCGTCGGGTCCTCGTCGGGGGACTGGCCCGCGTAGGCCTCCGCCAGGAGCTGGTCCTCCGTCGCGCCGAGGCGCCAGTAGCCGGTGAAGCGGACCGCGCGGCGGTCGACGCCGCTGTCCTGGACGAAGTGCCTGCGGACCGCGCGGATCGTCGCGGACTCGCCCGCGATCCAGACGTACGGGGCTCCGGCGGCGGGCCGTTCGGCGGCCCGGAGGGCCTCCAGCACCCGGTCGGTGCGTTCCCGGCCGGCGCCCGGCTCCCGTACGACCCAGGTGATGTCCGCGTCGGCGGACGTCGGCAGGTACAGCCGGTCGTCCTCGTGCGGGACCTCGAACCAGGCCCTGACCGGGGTGCCCTCGGGGAGCCGGTCCAGGATCGCGGAGGCCGCGGGCAGGGCGGTCTCGTCGGCGTACATCAGGATCGCGTCGGTGGCGGCCGGCGGCTGGAAACGTACGGACTTGTTCTCCGCGACGGCCGGGCCGATGGCCATGATCCGGCGGCCGGTCACCGCGCGCCCCGCCCAGGACGAGGCGGGGGAGGAGGCGCCGTGCAGGACGAAGTCGATGTCCACCTCGTCCACGCCGTCGGCGGTCCGGCGCTGTTCGCGGACGGTGTACGAGCGCATCACCGGGCGCTCCTCGTCCGGCATCGCCCGCCAGTCACCGAACCAGGTGTCCTCGCCCGTGGACGGCAGCGCCGTGTGCTCCTGGCCGGCGGGCGGCAGGAAGAGGGAGAGGCTCTGGTCGTAGCCGCCCGAGCGGAAGTCCTTCAGGGAGGCGCCGCCGAAGGTGATCCGCAGGAAGGAGTGGCCGAGGCGGCGCGTGCGGAGCACTTCGAGTTCGAAGAAGCGGAAGTGCGGGATCGCTTCATCGGGCGCTGTCGCGGCGTCGGTGGAGGTGGCGGTCATGCGGAGGGTCCCCCTGGGATCGGTGCGATGACGGGTGATGCAGAAGGCCCCGGCACCTGGTGAGGCGCCGGGGCCGGACGGCTCGGGGTCAGCCGGTCTTCTTGGCGTTCTGGATGGCCTTGGTGAGCTCTTCGACGATCTGCGCGCACTTCTCGTAGGAGTAGATCGGCTCGGTCACGCGGGGGGTGATCTGGCCGGCCTTGACGGCGGGCATCTCGGCCCAGGTCGGCTTGGCCTTGAGCTCCGCCGGCTGGAGGGTGCCGGTGCGGTTGTCGAGGAGGATGACGTCGGCCTTGTACTTGCCCGCGTTCTCCCAGCTGAGGCTCTCGAAGAAGCCGCCCTCGACCTTGTCCGGGGTGACGAACTCGACGCCGAGCGACTGGAAGTACTTCAGGTCGGCGGAGGTGGCCGGGGTGGAGACGTAGAACAGGTCGGCGGCGCCGGAACCGACGAGCACCTTGATGCCGGGGTTCGCCTTGGTCGCCTCGCGGAGCTTCGCGGAGGCGGCCTCGAACCGGGCCTTGGCGTCGATGGTCTTCTTGGTGTTCAGGTCGGCGCCCAGGGAGGCGGCCAGCTCCGCGGTGCGCGCCAGCGCCTTGTCCATGGTGACGTCGCCGCCCGCGCCGATCGCGGCGGCCGGGGCCAGCTTCAGGATCTTGTCCTTGGAGGCCTCGGGCAGGTACCAGTAGCTGTCCTTCTCCCAGGTGTTGGTCACCAGGAGGTCGGGCTGGAGGGACGCGTACTTCTCGACGTTGAACTCGTCGTAGACGTTGCCGATGATCTCGACCTTGGAGATGTCCATCGAGCCGGCCTGCACGTCGGCCTTGCCGTCGGCGGTCTTCGTCGGGCCGAACACGCCCTTGACGCTGACCCCGTAGTCGTACAGCGCGGCCGCGGTGCCGGTGAAGGCGACGATGTTCTTCGGCGTGGACTTGGCGGTGACGTCCTTGCCCATGTCGTCCTTGAAGCTCCACCCGCCCGAAGCGGCGCCCTTGTCCTTGTCGCCCGACCCGTCCTTCGCGGAGTCGCTGCCACCGCAGGCGGTGAGCGCGGCCACGAGGCCGAGGGCGCCGCCTGCCGCGATGAGACCGCGGCGGGTGAGGAGGGAGGAGCGGGACTTGGGCATGGCGATGTCCACTTTCGTGCGTACTGGGTGGCTCGGGCGTTCGGTAGGAAGGTTAGCCTAACCTTGGCTGAAAACGATAAGGGGCCCTCCTCGCGGAAGGCCCCGTACCGCACCACCGACTGCCGTCAGGCGGAAAGCCCCAGCTCACGGGCGATCAGCATGCGCTGCACCTCGCTCGTGCCCTCGCCGATCTCCAGGATCTTCGAGTCGCGCCACATGCGGGCCACCGGGTACTCGTTCATGAACCCGTAGCCGCCGTGGATCTGCGTGGCGTCGCGCGCGTTGTCGACGGCCACCGTCGAGGAGTACAGCTTCGCGATGGCCGCCTCCTTCTTGAACGGCTCCCCGGCCACGAGCCGGGAGGCCGCGTCGCGCCAGCCGATCCGGGCCATGTGGGCGCGCATCTCCATGTCCGCCAGCTTGAACTGGATGGCCTGGTTGTCGCCGATCGCCTTGCCGAAGGCGTGCCGCTCCTTGGCGTACTTCACCGACTCGTCCACGCAGCCCTGCGCCAGGCCCGTCGCGAGCGCCGAGATGGCCACGCGGCCCTCGTCGAGGATCCGCAGGAACTGGGCGTAGCCGCGGCCCTCCGCGCCGACCAGGTTGGCGAGGGGGACCCGTACGCCGTCGAAGGACAGCTCACGGGTGTCCGAGGAGTTCCAGCCGACCTTGGAGTAGGGGGCGGCCACGGTGAAGCCGGGGGTGCCCGACGGGACGATGATCGAGGAGATCTCGGGGCGGCCGTCGGCCTTGCGGCCCGTCACGGCGGTGACGGTGACCAGACCGGTGATGTCCGTACCGGAGTTGGTGATGAAGCACTTGGAGCCGTTGATCACCCACTCGTCGCCGTCCCGGACGGCGGTCGTGCGCGTGCCGCCCGCGTCGCTGCCGGCGCCGGGCTCGGTCAGGCCGAAGGCGCCGAGGATCTCGCCGGAGCACATCTTCGGCAGCCACTGCTGCTTCTGCTCCTCGGTGCCGAAGAGGTACAGGGGCATCGCGCCGAGCGAGACGCCGGCCTCCAGGGTGATGGCGACCGAGGAGTCGACGCGGGCCAGCTCCTCCAGGGCGATGCCGAGGGCGAGGTAGTCGCCGCCCATGCCGCCGTACTCCTCGGGGAAGGGCAGGCCGAACAGGCCCATGCGGCCCATCTCGGCGACGATCTCGTACGGGAACTCGTGCCGCTCGTACAGATCGCCGATCTTGGGCGCCACCACATCGTGCGCGAACGCCTCGACGGTGCGGCGGAGTTCCTCGTGCTCGGGGGTGAGCCGGTGGTCGAGGGCCATGGTCTTCGTTACTCCTTGTGGGAGAGGGCGCGGACGGTACGGGAGGGGCTGGGTCGCCCCAGCTGCTCGGCCATCCACACGCTCGTGGCGGTGAGGGCGGCAAGATCGACCCCGGTCTCGACGCCGAGGCCGTCGAGCATCCAGACGAGGTCTTCGGTCGCGAGATTGCCGGTGGCGCTCTTGGCGTACGGGCATCCGCCGAGGCCGCCCGCGGAGGCGTCGACGGTGGTCACGCCGTGCTGGAGCGCGGCGAGGGTGTTGGACAGGGCCTGGCCGTAGGTGTCGTGGAAGTGCACGCCGATCCGGTCGGTGCCCACACCCTCCTCGTTGAGCGCGCAGAGGAGGGCCCGCACGTGCCCCGGGGTGGCCACGCCGATGGTGTCGCCGAGGCTCAGCTCGTCACAGCCGAGGTCCATGAGGGCCTTGGCGACGCCGACCACCTGGTGGACCGGGACCGGGCCCTCCCAGGGGTCGCCGAAGCACATGGAGAGGTAGCCGCGGACATGGGCCTTGTGGTCCTTGGCGCGGGCCACCACGGGCTCGAACATCGCGAGGGACTCGGCGACGGTGCGGTTGAGGTTGCGGGAGGCGAAGGTCTCGGTGGCCGAACCGAAGACGGCGATCCGGGTGGCGCCGAGCGCGAGCGCGCGGTCCAGGCCGCGGTCGTTGGGGACCAGGACCGGCAGCTCGGCCTGCACGTCGGCGAGGAGGGGGAACAGTTCCTCGGCGTCGGCCAGCTGGGGGACCCACCGGGGGTGCACGAAGCTGGTGGCCTCGATGGTGGTGAGCCCGGCGGCGGCCAGCCGGTGCACGAACTCGGCCTTGACGTGGGTGGGGACGGCCGTCTTCTCGTTCTGCAGGCCGTCCCGGGCGCCCACCTCGTGGATCCGGATCCGGGCCGGAAGGCCCTCGGCCGGGAAGCTCATCGGAAGCCCGTTCATCCCGTTCATCCGGCCTTCTCCTCCTCGTCCGGGGTGACCACGGCCAGGACCTGGTCCATGGCCACGGTGGTGCCGGGGGTGACGTCGAGTTCGGTCACGGTGCCGGCGTGCGGGGCGGAGATGACGTGCTCCATCTTCATGGCCTCGACGACCAGCAGGCTCTGCCCGGCGGTCACCTTCTCGCCGACGGCGACCTTGACCACCGTGACGGTGCCGGGCATCGGGGCGGCGAGGGTGTCCGCGCCTGCGCGTCCCGCGCCGCGGAGGTCGGCCTCGACCGGGTCGTGCGTCTGGACGTGCCAGGAGTCGCCGTCGCGGCCCAGCCAAGTCCCCTCCGGGGAGGTGGCATGGGCGAAGCGGTGCGTGACACCGTCCAGTTCGACCGTGAGGTGGCCGGGGGTGCGGTGCACGATCCGGCCCCGGGCCGGGGTGCCATCCGCGTCGCCGAGGAGGAGTTCCGTGTGCGGGCCGGTGGTGCTGGGGCTCTGCCCCAGGCCCCGCGCCTCAAACGCCGGCGAGGCTGAACTTGGCCGGGTGCGGACCGTTACCGGGTCCTGGCCCGGGAGGCGGAAGTGGTGGACGGTCCAGGCGGGGGTGCCGCCGAGGCGCCAGCCGTTGGCGGAGTCGAACGGGTCGATCCAGCCTGTATTCAGCCCGTCCGGCGTTTGAGGACCGGGGTCCGGGGCGGAGCCCCGGTTTCGGGAAGGGGCGGGGTGGGGGAGAGGAGCCCCGGCCAGCAGCGCAGCCGCGGCGTACACCTCGTCCGGGACCCCGTCGGGGAGGAGCTGGGACAGGTCCCGCTCCACCAGTCCGGTGTCCAGGTCGCCGGAGACTACGTCCGGGTGCGCGAGCAGCCTCCGCAGGAAGCCCGTGTTGGTCTGCACGCCCAGGATCACGGTGTCGGCCAGGGCGCCCCGGAGTACGCGCAGCGCGGCCGCCCGGTCGGGCCCGTAGGCGATGACCTTCGACAGCATCGGGTCGTACGTGGACCCGGTGTCGACGCCCGCCGCCAGGCCGGAGTCCGTGCGGACGGAGCCGCCGGACGGCTCCGCCAGCGCCAGGACCATGCCGCCGGACGGCAGGAAGCCCCGCGCCGGGTCCTCCGCGCAGACGCGGGCCTCGATCGCGTGCCCGGTCAGCCGGACGTCCGACTGGCCGAAGCCCAGCTCCGCGCCGGCCGCGACCCGCAGCTGCTGCTCCACCAGGTCCAGGCCCGTGATGAGCTCGGTCACCGGGTGCTCCACCTGGAGCCGGGTGTTCATCTCCATGAAGTAGTACGAGGCGGGGTCGTGGCCGGGGACGATGAACTCCACCGTCCCCGCGCCGACGTACCCGCAGGACCGTGCCGCCTCCACCGCCGCCGCGCCCATCGAGGCCCGCAGCTCCGGCGTCAGCAGGACCGACGGGGCCTCCTCGATCACCTTCTGGTGGCGCCGCTGGAGCGAGCACTCGCGCTCCCCGAGGTGGACCACGTTCCCGTGCGCGTCCGCCAGCACCTGGATCTCGATGTGCCGGGGCCGGTCCACCCAGCGCTCCACGAGCAGGGTGTCGTCTCCGAAGGAGGATTTCGCCTCGCGGCGGGCCGCCGCGATCTCCTCGCCGAGCAGCGCGGAGTCCCGTACCAGCCGCATGCCCTTGCCGCCGCCGCCCGCCGAGGGCTTCAGCAGGACCGGCATGCCGATCTGCTCGGCGGCGGCGACCAGTTCGGCGTCGGACAGCCCGCTGCCCGAGGAGCCGGGGACCACGGGCACGCCCGCGGCCTTCACGGTCTCCTTGGCGCGGATCTTGTCGCCCATCAGGGAGATCGCCGAGGCGGGCGGCCCGATGAAGGCCAGGCCGGCGTCCGCGCAGGCGGCCGCGAAGGCGGCGTTCTCCGCGAGGAAGCCGTAGCCGGGGTGGACGGCCTCGGCGCCCGTCCGGCGTGCGGCGTCGAGCAGCCGCTCCACCGACAGGTAGCTCTCGGAGGCCGCCGCCGGGCCGATGCGGACGGCCGTGTCGGCCTCCCGTACGTGCCGGGCATCCGCGTCGGCGTCGCTGAAGACGGCCACGGAACGGATGCCGAGCTCCCGCAGCGTGCGGATGACGCGGACCGCGATCTCGCCCCGGTTGGCGACCAGAACAGTGCTGAACATCAGTGAGGTCCTCACGTCACATACGGAAGATGCCGAAGCCCGAGTCGCCCAGGGGAGCGTTCGCGCATGCGGTCAGGGCCAGTCCCAGCACCTGCCGGGTCTCCATCGGGTCGATGACCCCGTCGTCCCACAGCCGCGCCGTGGCGTAGTAGGCGTTGCCCTGTTCCTCGTACTGCGCCCGGACCGGGGCCTTGAAGGCCTCCTCGTCCTCGGCCGGCCACTCCTGGCCCGCGCCCTCGATCTGGTCGCGCTTGACCGTCGCCAGGACGGAGGCCGCCTGCTCGCCGCCCATCACGGAGATCTTGGCGTTGGGCCACATCCACAGGAAGCGGGGGCTGTACGCCCGCCCGCACATCGAGTAGTTGCCCGCGCCGTACGAGCCGCCGACCACCACCGTGAGCTTGGGGACCCGGGTGCAGGCCACGGCCGTGACCATCTTGGCGCCGTGCTTGGCGATGCCGCCCGCTTCGTAGTCCCGGCCGACCATGAAGCCGGAGATGTTCTGGAGGAAGAGGAGCGGGATGCCGCGCTGGTCGCACAGCTCGATGAAGTGCGCGCCCTTCTGGGCCGATTCGGAGAACAGGATGCCGTTGTTGGCGACGATCCCGACCGGGTGGCCGTGGATCCGGGCGAAGCCGGTGACCAGGGTCTGCCCGAACTCCGCCTTGAACTCCTGGAAGCGGGAGCCGTCCACGATCCGGGCGATGATCTCGCGGGCGTCGTACGGGGTGCGGGAGTCGACCGGCACCGCGCCGTACAGCCCGTACGGGTCGACCTTGGGCTCCTCGGGTGCCTCGACCGACCAGGGCAGGGCCTGGCGCTCGGGCAGGGTCGCCACGATGTTCCGTACGATCCGCAGCGCGTGGGCGTCGTCCTCCGCGAGGTGGTCGGTGACCCCGGAGATCCGGGAGTGGACCTCGCCGCCGCCCAGCTCCTCGGCCGTGACCACCTCGCCGGTGGCGGCCTTCACCAGCGGCGGGCCGCCGAGGAAGATCGTGCCCTGGCCGCGGACGATGACGGCCTCGTCGCTCATGGCCGGTACGTACGCGCCGCCCGCCGTGCAGGAGCCGAGGACGGCGGCGATCTGCGGGATGCCGGCCCCCGACATGCGGGCCTGGTTGTAGAAGATGCGGCCGAAGTGGTCCCGGTCGGGGAAGACCTCGTCCTGCATGGGGAGGAACGCGCCGCCCGAGTCGACCAGGTAGAGGCAGGGGAGACGATTCTCCAGGGCCACCTCCTGGGCGCGCAGGTGCTTCTTCACGGTCATCGGGTAGTACGTGCCGCCCTTGACGGTGGCGTCGTTCGCGACGATCACGCACTCGCGGCCGCTGACCCGGCCGATGCCGGCGATCACCCCGGCGGCCGGGGCCGCGCCCCCGTACATGCCCTCGGCGGCCAGCGGGGCCAGCTCCAGGAAGGGGGACCCGGGGTCGAGGAGGGCGTCCACGCGGTCGCGCGGCAGCAGCTTCCCGCGGGCGGTGTGGCGGGCGCGGGCCTTCTCCCCGCCGCCGAGCCGGGCCGCTTCCAGGCGGGCCCGCAGGCCCTCGGAGAGCTCACGGTGGGCGGCCTCGTTGGCCCGCCAGGCATCGGACGCCGGGTCGGCGGCGCTCGTCAGCACTGGTGCCTGCTGCATCGGTCGAGCTCCCTTGCTCGGTGCGCTCTGGTTCATTCGGTTAATGAGCGTTAACGCATGTGGGACTTAGGTTAACGACCGCTAACGGCCCTGTCTAGAATGGATTCCCATGAGCACCAGAGCGGCCGCCCCGACCCGGCGCGAGCAGATCCTCGGCGAGGCTGCGCGCCTCTTCGCCGAGCGCGGTTTCCACGGCGTGGGCGTGGACGAGATAGGGGCCGCGGTGGGCATCAGCGGCCCCGGCCTGTACCGGCACTTCGCGGGCAAGGACGCGATGCTCGCCGAGCTGCTCGTCGGCATCAGCGAACGGCTGCTCACGGGCGGCCGCCATCGCGTGGAGGAGGCGGCCGGTGACCCGTCCGGCGTACTGGCCTCCCTCATCGACGGCCACATCGACTTCGCGCTCGACGACCGGGCGCTGATCACCCTCCACGACCGGGAACTGGACCGGCTGCGCGACGCCGACCGCAAGCTCGTACGGCAGCTGCAGCGCCAGTACGTCGAGCTGTGGGTCGACGTCGTACGGGAGCTGCACCCCGAGGTGGGCGAGGCGGAGGTACGCGTCTCCGTGCACGCGGTCTTCGGCCTGCTGAACTCCACCCCGCACCTGGCCGCGCTCGGCCGCGACGCGACGGAGTCGCTGCTGCGGCGGCTCGCGAACGGAGCGTTCGGGGCGCTGTCGGGATGACGCGGCGCGGCCGGGGTGTCCGGGGGACGGGATGGAAGGGACGGCTCCGGGCACGCGGCGGCAGAATGGGCCGCATGCCGAAGCCGATAGAGACGCCAGTCCCCAGCCGAGCCGAACTCATCGACCACCTGGTCCGCACGCGGATCGCGGGGGACGTGGCGACGCCGAGGGACAACAACCTCTCCCACTACCGCAAGCTCGCCAATGGCGACCGGCACTACTGGCTGGGTCTGGAGCTGGGCGACCGCTGGACGGACGAGCAGGACGTGCTCGCGGTGATGGCGGAGCGGTGCGGTGTCGTGGACGACCCCGCGCACCGCGTCGGCCAGGACACCATCGACCCCGAACTGACCGTGTCCGCCCTGGACCGGATGGCCGCGCGGCTGCGCAAGGCCGCGCTGGACCGGCAGAGCGTGCTGCTGGCCACGGGGCACCCGGGCGGGCTCCTGGACGTGCACCGGGCCACCGCCGACGCGTTGCGCGCGGCGGGCTGCGAGATCGTGGTGATCCCGCCGGGGCTCGTCGCCGACGAGGGCTCGGTGTGGCAGTTCGCGGACGTCGCGGTGCTGGAGCGGGGTGCGACGCTGTGGCACACCCACTCCCCGGAGCCGATGGCGGCGATCCTGGACGCGCTGGCGGCCCACGGGCGCCCTCAGCCCGACCTGGTCGTCGCCGACCACGGCTGGGCGGGGTGCGCGGCGCAGCGCGGGCTCGACGCGGTGGGCTACGCCGACTGCAACGACCCGGCGCTGTTCCTGGCCGAGGCCGAAGGCACCCTCCAGGTGGCGGTGCCCCTGGACGACCACGTCCGGGACCCGCGCTTCTACGACCCGATGGTCGCGTACCTGCTTGCGGCGGCGGGCCTGCTGTAACCCTGGCGGGTGCGGCGCCGTTGCCGGGGACCAGTCCCCGGGCCCCTGCGCCTCAAACGCCGGCGGGGCTCGGGTGTTGCCGGGGCTCGGCGGGCTGCGGGTGGGTCGGTGCCGGGGGCGGGGTGGGGTGTCGGCCTGGACTGCATGATTTAGGCGCCCTCTGCTCGACTTCGACAGGGTGCGGG